>JANODK010000189.1:0-16952 GCA_031412655.1 Chryseolinea sp. | reverse complement strand
GATAATGTAACACTTTACTTTAGCAGCAAAGGCCACAAGGGCATGGGAGGGTTCGATGTTTTTAAAAATACATATAACCCTGGTACAAATGAATGGGGTGATCCGCAAAACTTAGGCTATCCAATCAATACTCCTGATGATGATATTTATTTTGTGTCATCAAAAGACAGCAAGCGAGCTTATTACTCTTCTGTAAGAGAAGATGGAATGGGCTACCTCGATATTTATTTGATCACTATTCCGGAAGGTTTGAAGAATACACAACCCGTTGTTGCAAAGCCTCCTCTAGAAGTGCCACCAGTAGAAGTGCCAAAAGATACCACAACGGCAGTGGTGGTTGTTCCGCCTGTTGAAAAACCACCTGCTGAAAAGCCCCCAGTTCAAAAGCCCCCTGTTGAGCCGAAGAAAGAATTAATACCAATAAAATATATTATAACGGTAGTTGATGCTACAGACAAAAGCCCACTCGAAGCAAAGATTAAACTTCAGGGTGCGAAAGATAATGTAGTGGTAGGTTCATCGCCACAGGGCAATGGTATTTACGAGTTTAGTATTGTTAGTCCGAAAGCAAAAGACTATCGATTATCTGTAGAGCTTGAAGGATATGTATTCCAAAACTTTACATTGAAATTAGAAGGCGCAACCACCAAGGAGAAAACGATCAATCGCAAAATTGAAATGCGGAAGTTGGTGGTTGGCGTTTCTTCGATATTGCATAACATCTACTTCGACTTTGATAAAGCAACTTTTAAAACGGAAGCCTATACTGAACTGAATAAGTTAGAGAATATGATGCGCCAAAATGATGGAATGATCATTGAATTGGCTGGTCACACAGATGCTGTTGGTACAAATGCTTATAATTTATTCCTGTCAAAGAAGCGTGCTGAGGCTGTTAAAGACTACTTGACCAAGAAAGGCATTGATTCGCGCAGAATTCAGGCTGTAGGATATGGTAAAACCAAGCCATTGGCCAGCAACGATGACGAGGATGAAGGCCGCGAGCTTAACAGACGCGTAGAATTCAAGGTATTGCAAAAGTGATTTCGTTGATACTACTACTAAACCATCTAACTTTCCGCCTTGTTATAAACGGAAAAGTGGCTAAATGAAGGTAGTACCCTACAACGAAGAAAAGACTTCAAAGAAAGAGCAGGTGGCCAAAATGTTTAACAACATTAGCCATCGCTATGATTTCCTCAATCATTTTTTAAGCTTGGGCATAGACAAGCTTTGGAGAAAGAAAGCCATCCATTTATTGCGTTCCAGAAATCCAAAGTTAATTCTTGATGTTGCGACAGGAACAGGAGACTTTGCCATTCAGGCATTGACACTCAATCCAGATAAAGTTATAGGAGTTGATATTTCGACTGGTATGTTGGATATGGGAAGAGTGAAGATCCGAGATCAAAAACTGGAATCGAAAATAGAATTGTTGGAGGGAGATTCAGAAAATCTTCCATTCGAGGAAAATAAATTCGATGCCATAACCGTTGCCTTTGGTGTGCGGAACTTTGAAAACCTGGAACTTGGCTTGTGCGAAATCAGGCGTGTGCTCAAACCGGGTGGTATGTTGGTGGTGTTGGAATTTTCCAAACCCCGCAGTTTTCCATTCAAACAACTCTATAATTTCTATTTCAAAAGCATTTTACCGGGCGTTGGTAGAATGGTGTCGGCAGATAAGGCAGCATATACTTATCTTCCCGCATCGGTAGAGGCGTTTCCTGACGGTAACGATTTTATTCAGGTATTACAGCGCGTAGGATTTAACGAAACACAATGCAGAACACTCACGTTTGGCATAAGCTCAATCTACACCGGAACAAAGTAATTCTTGTTCTGGCATTGATGTGTTGTGTCTTCCAAAGTGAGGCACAACAAAAAACGCGTTGGATTAGAAAAAACAATCCGAATTACGATGCACGGAAACTTACGTATGGGTTTCTGATTGGACTTCATACCACTACTTTTCAGTTAAACTATTCTGAAAAATTCCTCAATAGTCCTGATTTGGTGAACCTGAATTCTGTTGTTCCGGATTGGTCACCTGGATTTTCTTTAGGCTTTATAGTGAACTATCGCATTGCCGATTTTTTTGATATTCGCCTTACGCCAGAAGTAGCATTTTATGAAAATAAAATCCGGTATCAATACATCGATGGCACACGTGATGATCAGTTGGTAGAAACAACCATGGTAGAATTTCCAATTTTATTAAAGTATAAATCAGAGCGGAGAGACAATATCAGAATGTATATGATTGGTGGATTAAAGCCAGCGATTGATGCATCTGGAAAAAAGAAATTGGATCAATCAACAGAATCACTTGAAGTGAAAGGAACAAATTTGAGCTTGGAAGCTGGCCTGGGTTTCGATCTTTATTTTCCACTGTTTAAATTTTCTCCGGAGTTAAGGTATTCACGAGGGCTCGTAAATATGTTGGACAATACTACCAATATATATGGTCAGCCACTTCAGCGGGTTAACAGCAACACCATAACCTTATACCTTCTTTTTCAATAGCATGCAAAATAGAATTGTACTGATCACAGGAGCAACATCAGGCATTGGTGAAGCAACGGCCCGTTTGCTCGCAAAAAATAACTTCAGATTGATTCTGTGTGGAAGACGTCAGGATCGATTGGAAAATTTGCGCAAAGAATTGTCATCCTTAACGGAAGTAACAACACTTTCGTTTGATGTTCGGGATTATGAAAAAGTAAAAGAGGCCATTCAATCTCTTCCGGACCAATGGAAATCAATAGATGTATTGCTCAACAATGCTGGCAATGCACATGGTTTTGATCCCATTCAAACCGGAAGTATTGAAGATTGGGATGCCATGATCGATATCAATGTAAAGGGATTGCTTTATGTTTCGCGTGAAGTAACTCCTGGAATGACCGAACGAAAATCAGGTCATATAATCAATCTTAGCTCAATTGCCGGTAAGGAAGTTTACCCAAATGGCAATGTATATTGTGCCAGTAAATTTGCTGTTGATGCATTAACGCGTGGCATGCGCATGGACTTAAATCCGTTTGGCATTAAGGTAACGTCTATCAATCCGGGATTAGTGGAAACCGAGTTTGCCCTAGTTCGCTTTAAGGGAAGCGAAGACAAAGCAAAAAATGTGTACACAGGAATGACACCATTAAAAGGCGAAGATATTGCCGATATTATTTTATATACATTGTCTTGCCCACCTCATGTAGTTCTTGCTGATATTACTGTGTTTCCTACAGCACAAGGAAGCAGTACGTTGGTGAAAAGAAATTAATAATCTTTCAGAGCTCTAATTGATTTGTTACTAGTGATTGTTGATAAGTGATTTTAGATTTTCTAGTAATGGTGGATCATTAACTTACAGCGATTTATTACAAGAAAGTCAGTAACGTCTGAGCGTCAATATCATGTTTACCTTCGAATACTTTTGTCTCTGGTGAAATGCCCAATTGATTTATAAGCATTTTCATTTCTGAAATCCGGGCATCATTTATAAAGGGATCCTTCTTTCCATAAACTAGGAAAGTCTCTTTGTCTTTTAATATTCCTTTTGTGGTGTTAAAATCAATATCCGGTGGAAAGATTCCTGCCCACAGAATGAGACGTTGAAAATTAATTTTGCCAGCGCTTATCCATCGTGAAGCTGTGGCAGCTCCTTGGGAAAAGCCAAGAACTGTAATGGGTATACCGGTATTTGCTCCGACCTCTTTTTCGAAAACACTATTCAGGTATTCAAGGTAATTCTCGATATCGGTTATTCGATTCTCTTTCGTCATCCATGAAGCACCAACGCGATTGTTCCCGGTTTGTGCGCGACTGGCTACATCCTCCAGATAAAAGTGGGAGAGGCCTTCTGGTGCGATTACACAAATGTTTTGATCTTCTAAGATTTTAAATTTCCGAATAAAGAATTCTGCCAACTGACCATAACCATGAATAACAAACCATAGCTGTTTGGTGGACGCATCAAGCTTTCCAATCTTAAGATATCTTGATTTGAATTGAAATTTTAATTCGTTTTGTTCCATGGAAATAGGATGTGTGTAAACTAAAAAGGCTTCCCTTTCGAGGAAGCCTTTTTAAAACGATGTCGGTGATTAACGTTTAAATCCTAATGCACTACCGCCACAATATCCGGTAGAGCCATCGAAGGTATACTGGATGTAATAAATACCAGTAGTGTTGCATGGATATGCAATGGCAGATATGAACTGACCATTAAGCTTGCTGGTGGCAACTTTATTGCGGTTTGAATCATAGAGACTAACCACTATACCATCTGTTGGTTGTGTAGCGGCACAGATGTTAATCATGTACTGAGTGCCCTTGGTGAATACATAAGAGTATTCAACAAATTCCTTAGCGCCTTTTTCAATTTTGTAACTCTTAAGAAAATTGAAGCCAGTGATAAGCTTCGGGATGCATTGACTACTTAGCGCTTCAGAGTTGCACTGCCCGATAACCTCTAAAGTGCTTAGAACGAAAACGGATAGAACAATAAAAATTAACTTTTTCATATTGGCTCCTTATTAACTTAGCTTATTA
The DNA here is from genome assembly GCA_031412655.1 of Chryseolinea sp. GTDB lineage: Bacteria > Bacteroidota > Bacteroidia > Cytophagales > Cyclobacteriaceae > Chryseolinea. The sequence continues at coordinate 12,401 of JANODK010000189.1, read as the reverse complement.
TCTTATTTCTGATGGTACCTGTCATTGTTCTGATATTGGCAATGTCTTCTGGTGTGATTTCAATAGTGCTGGTGCTATTGTCTTTAATCATCATCACCCCATCAACCACTTCAAAAGTTGATTCCTTATAGGTATAGGTAATCTTTACGTTGTCATAAATTTTCTTCAATTCTTCTATGTCAGCCAACAATGATGCCATATTCTGGTCAGTGTCTTTATAGAATGAAAGCAATAGTTTAATGTTTTCAAGGATAATCTTTTGCCCACCAATGGTTTCTTGAAGGTCTTTGTTAGTAGGATTCGCAGTAGCTACCTCACAGGTTATGTGTAAAGCTTCTAACCATCCACCCGTTAAAAACAATACGCTAAGGTTAGCACGTTGCTGGGTTTGCAGGTAGTGATTAATGCTATTAAAGTTCTGGGTTGTGATCAGTAATAACGAATCAAGATTCTTGCTATTCGTTGCCAATCGGCCGATGGTTTCAATGTCAAAAAACTGACCGATGTTCAAGCCGTCAGCCAACTCTTTTATGGAGGCCATATACTTTACACCGTCCTGATTTTGTTCGTAGATGTTGGTGTATCCTAAGTCGGTACCGTAAACTCCCAAATTGAGCGCCTTTTTGTAGTTGCTGTTATATTTTGAAATATTTTCGGATGGATTGAGAAAATTAGCATTGTATTTTTTACCTGACTCTTTCAAGAGCATAGAGATCTCTAGAGGGCTGGGGATTTGCTCAAGGATAACGCCAATGGCTTCTTCCGAAATAGCGGGGCCTTCCACCTTGGTAGAATCAAGGTCTTCCAAGAAAGCCTGCTCATCTGTTTTTTTGCCGGATCCGCAAGCACTGAAGATTGCCAGAATGAATCCGATAAGTACAATTCTCATAGCGATAAAATTAAACGTTTACAAAGTTAAAAATTAAGAACTCTCAGCCAAAAAGTTACTTGCCTGCTTTATTTCTTTTTTGGTAAGCCCACTTTGGGCAGGTTCACTTTGCCGGGCACTTTATCGAACGAATTGATCAGTTTTCGCATCAGTTCGAAGTAAAGGGTAATGTAGAGCACGATAGTCATCAACCAGATGACCATCATATTGAAGGTGTAAGTGCTTATTATCTGCCCAAACATTTTTTTCTCAGGGGCAAAGAAATGAGCCCGGTAGTCCAGCGGGCCCTTCGGATTTGGGCTTAAGAAAATAGGGTTAATCTGTTGGAAGAGTTGACCATTATACTCTAATATCCTGTTCTTCTCAGAGATGTTTTGAACCAAGTCAGCGAGGCTTTCATTGAAATATTTATTCTTGTAGTCATTCAATCTGTAGTCAGTACTTTTGTCGTTTTCCAGTTTAAAGATAACCTTTTCACGTTCGGTCACTGCGCGGTTGTAACCTTCTAAATAAAACTTCTTATAGGCCGTAAGGAAGTCTTCTAATTTCTTATCGAATTCAGGGGTAAAGGTTGCCAGTGTCCAAGATGTGCTGAGTTCTTTTTCGAGCCCTCGTTTGTAATAGTCATTTTGAAGAGTGGTTTGAATGAGGTTCAGGTCTTTGGTAAGAATTGCTTTTATTGAATCACTTTTCTCATCCCGATTATCGGCAATATATTTTCTTTTTTTGTTCAACTCATCTACGAGAAAGGAAGAGTGAAAATCGGTCTGTGATTCGTATTTCTCAAAGTCGTAGAATGGCTGTTCATATGAGTTATTCTTAAACTGATACACTGCGATTGCTTCGTAGGCCCAACGCGATGCCATCATATCGGCAACAATTGGAACCTTACCCTTTGTACTGATGAAATCATTTAACCGATCGAAGCTGAAAAGCAAACCACTTAAAATCATTTGTGGAATAAGCAAGAGCGGAATCATGACATATACTGTAACAGCCGAATTGAAGGCGGATGAAATATTCAATCCCAATACATTGGCCAGACAGGAAGTGGTAAACAGCGCGATCCAGAATGGAACAAACATGCTCCACTCAATTTCTAAGATCAGGTTGCCAACCAACACGAAACAGAAAGTTTGTATGGCAGACATGGTGAACAAGATCATGATTTTGGAAACCAGATAACTGTTCCAGCTTAGGTTTAGGAACGATTCCCTTCTTAATATTTTTCGATCGCGGATAATTTCTTCAGCACTCACCGTAAGTCCCATAAACAAGGCAACGATGATGCTCATCAACATATACGCTGGGAAGTTTTCGTTGAAACGGAATATGTATTCCTTTCCACCCGGGGCACTTTTGTATTTGATAATGATGGCCAGAATAAATGCCAACAACGGAGCCTCCAGCAAGTTGATCAACAAATATTGCTTATTGCTTAGCTTCGATAACGTATCGCGCGTGGCGAAGATGATGGTTTGTTTTAATTTATTAGGTAGACTGAGAGAATGAGGAGGCTCTTCTTTGATATCCTCAACCTTATTTATTCTAAAATTTTCTTTGTATAGATCATACCACTGTGGTGGTGTTATTTTTCTTTTCGATGTAGGTTGACCGTATTCGTCAACAACCTTCGCTTCGATGATATTGAAAATCTGCTCCGGGTTTACGTTACCACACGTTTCGCACTGGCCTCTGTTGCTGTCTACCTGATGGGTTGATTTTTTGAAATACGTAACGGCTTCAACCGGATGTCCATTGTAAGCGGGATATCCACCCACATCCATAATGATCATCTTATCAAACATTTTATAAATGTCAGAGGACGGTTGATGGATAACGACATAGATAAGCTTGCCTTTCAAAGACAATTCTTTCAGCAAGTCAATTACGTTTTCTGAATCGCGTGATGAAAGACCGGAGGTTGGTTCATCCAAAAACAGAATGGCAGGTTCACGAATTAATTCAAGAGCGATGTTGAGTCGTTTGCGTTGGCCACCACTGATGGTTTTCTCCAATACATTGCCAACTTTCAAATCTTTGCGTTGATCCAAGCCAAGATTCTCCAACACCTCCATCACACGTTTCTGCAATTGCTCCTCGGTAAAATTCGCAAAGCAAAGTTTGGCGTTGTAGTATAAGTTTTCGTAAACGGTTAGTTCTTCAATGAGCAAATCATCTTGTGATACATAACCGATTACACCGTGTATTCTGTCTTTCTGAGTATGGATATCAAAACCATTAACCAGAATATGGCCTTTTGTAGGTTTTACTAATCCGGCCAACACATTCAGCAATGTAGTTTTACCCGCACCGCTGGCTCCCATTATACCAATGAGTTTCCCTGGCCCTTCTGATATTACTACGTTACGCAGACCAATGGCACCATTCGGGAATTTTAATTCATCTATGGTAACATTGAAAGAAAGCTTGGCTGTTTTTAATTCTTCGTTGAAGTTGGCAACAAGATCACTGTAGTATAATGCATCGCCAGCCTGAGTTTTTATCGTGCTTCCATGTGAGAAGAGATATACGCGATTGGGTTGCATGGTGAAGCCGTTAAGAATATTCAATTCTTCCCCCATGTATTTAGTGAAATACATTTCCACACTCTGAATGCGCATAAACACAAGGGTACCTTCTATATGGCCGTGTACATGTTTATGATGTTTGCCTTCTTCCGCGTAAGCGGCTGAGTTCAATAAAATGATATCGCTATAGTCAAGTGACTTAGCATCTTCTGTAGTGACGAAGCTTTCTATAAGTTGATATTCGTCTTTGTCAATATTGAAAACGGTGGAAACTGTGTTGATGATCTCCATCCTTTGTGGAGAGAAGTTTTTATCCGTGCTAACCAGTTCAAGAAGTTTGATCAGTACAACAACTTTTTGTTTTTGCGTAAGAGTTTTATTGATCTTCTTACAAATACCAAGAGTCTTAACTGAGTCTTTTACAGAAGTGAGCTTTGACTTGCCATCATCTTCATCCGTCTTACCATAGCCTGAAAACTGGTCGTAGAGTTCAATGTATTCTTTGATCGAGTCGCGGTCGAGTTCGGTCTGGAAGAAGTTGATTACGAATTGTCTCTCTCTTTCGGTAACACCTCCATCTTGTTTGGTGATGATGGCAAAAAGTTGAGTTAGGGCTTTGAGTATTTCTTCACTCATAGGTAAAAAGTAAGTCTATAAAGGTATAAAAAAATATCGGTTACCCCTCATTTCAAAACCTCCCCAAGGAGAATTGAAATGACAGGTAACCGATTGAAGCTGACCGGTTAAGATCAGTATGTTTTAAACTCGAAGGGTATCTCCACAAGTTCTGAAAACTCCTGGCCCGCTTCTTCCATATCTTCATCATCTTCATGAAAGTACCAGATAATTTTCATGCCCTTGATGTCTTCCAAAGCAGAAAGAACATCTAATATCAATTTGGACGATGCTGTATTGAAGTACTCCAACTTGAATACAAACTCAGTTGAGGGATTCGCTGCACTACCGTAGCTCTCAATCCATTCTAAAACCGGGCGATAAAACTCAGCTGAATCTTCCGGAAGGGAACGACCAGAGATTTCAAAAATTCCATTCTTCTTATCGAGGATTATCTTCGGTGTATCTTCTGCTCCTTCAAGATTTAAAATTTCCATGGTGTAAATCTATTTTAGTTTTTATGGTCTCAATTAAAATATTAAATATCGCGGGCAACGTGTACAGTCAAACAAAAGAAGCAGTAATCCGCTGACATTTCAGGGAAATCAAAGGCCAGCTTCTCGCCAGACTTACGTGCCATGTCAACAAAACCTAAACCTGCTCCACCCTTTTCAGAGATGGTGGTGTTCTTGATGATCTCTTTGTACAACTCTTTCAAGCCCTCTTTGTCGAGACTGTTGATGTGATGTAGTTTCTGCTCTAGCCCTGCCACATTAGTTTTGCGGATGGGGTTCCCTGACATTATGGTGTAGCGATTTTCTTCTCTACCAATCAGGAAGATGGCCGCATGACTGCGCATCTGGCCTTCAACCAGCTCATCACTGTGCTTCACAATATTTTGTAAGGCTTCGACCATGACATTAAACACTTTACGTTTTATGTTCCCTTCTTCTCCGGAGGAATCCAGGTTTCGCTCAGCCATGGCCAGAATTGATTTGGTGCTCTCCTGGGTGAAATCACCCTGGTACACCAGAATCAGTTTCTGTGACATCATGGTGCGGTGCAGGTCATAGATAAAATTCATGAGTCTGAAGATTAGATTTAAATAATGTGGTTCACTAAGTTAAGTTTTTTATTGAGCTTCACCATCCGCTACAGTAAAATTCGGTTGGCAATATCACATTTAAAATTTAATACCGATTAACAGTACGTCATCTATTTGTTTGGTTTCGCCTCGCCAGTTCTCCCACTCTTCATCAAACACAACCATGGCTTCGCTCATCGATTGCTTATGGATACGTTCAATTGTTTCGCGTGTTTTCTTCGGCCCAAATTTCCGGTTTTCTGTTCCTCCGAATTGATCAGGGAAACCATCGGAACTAAAGTAAATGGAATCGCCTGCTCCAAGACTTAATTTTGTATTGGTAAAGTTAGTCTGGTTCTTAAAAATACCGCCTCCGATCGGGAATTTATTTCCCTTCACTTCTTCCATAACTCCGCTCTTCATAACGTAGAGCGGACGGTGGGCTCCGGCATATTCTACCGTGCGTTCCGTCATGTTTAATTTACAAAGGGCGATGTCCATTCCGTCTTTTGTAGTAGCATCTTCATCCTGACGTAAAGTAGTGGTTACACCCTCATCCAATAAATCAAGGATTTTGCCGGGCTCCGTAATCTTACGACTTCGAACGATATCGTTCAACAAGAAGTAGCCGATCAATGATAACAATGCTCCGGGAACTCCATGACCGGTACAGTCAACGGCTGCGATGAAGATTTCGTCTTTAATCTGAACGAACCATGGAAAATCTCCACTGACCACATCGCGTGGTTTGTATAAGATAAAGGAATCCGGCAATGCTTTGTTGATGACACGTGAGTTTGGAAGAATCGCGTTTTGAATCCGCTTGGCGTAATTAATACTCTCGGTGATCTTCTTGTTCTTATTTTGAATTTCAAGCTCGATCATCTTCCGGTCAGTAATATCATGTGATACGACCAACACAGATTCCAATTTATCTAACTCATCAAATTCTGGAATGGCATTTACCTGCATGATGCGTTGACCCATCGAAGAGGTAAAATCAATTTCAGCAGAAACTTTGTCGTTAGTAGCATTTACTTGTTCTACTACGCTTAACCAACCATTTAATATGGAAGCATCAAGATCGACTTCTTTTACTTTTCTATTCAGGAAGAAAGAAGGTTTCTTACCAGTGTAGTCTTCGATTACCGGGTTGATATATGAAATTTCTTCTTGCTCAAGACGGGTAATCAAATCAAGGGAGTTTTCAGAAAGAGCTTGCATCTTACTGCGCATACGTTGCTCTTGTTCTGCTCTTCTTTTCTCGGTAATGTCTCGGGAGTTTAAAATGAAACCGTGAATGGCTGGGTTTGAAATGAAGTTGGTACCGGTCGATTCGAGCCAGATAAAACTTCCGTCTTTCGCCCGGTATTCATATTGTACCGTTACTTTTTCGTCCGGACTTTCTTTCATTTTACTGAACAATCCTCTGAAGGTATCGCGGTGGTCCGGATTTACTTTATCAATATCACTCTTATTGATCATCTCTTTTTGGCTATAACCTAAAATGGTTTCAACCGATGGAGAGATATATCGAATGCTTTCGTCTTCTTCATAAATGGTAATGACTTCAGATGCATTTTCCAACAACAATTGCATCCGTTTTTGTGTGCGATTCACTTCTTCAATCTGCTCTTCAAGTCGTTGGTTCGAACGGGTCAGCTCTTCCTGAGTAGCCTGCATTTCTTCAGCATTTTGACGAAGTACTTCTTGCTTTTCTTTCAATTCGTTACTCATCTCCTGCGATTCCGCCAGGAGTTTGCGAGTACGTTCATTTACCTTAATGTTATAAATGGTGCGCGCCAGGATCAACGAAAGTTCCTGAACAAATTTTACCTGAGAAGGATCGAATCGTTTGAAGCCGGCAAACTCCAATACACCGTATACTTCTTCATTGGTAATAAGCGGCACAATTACAATGCACTTCGGACGCTGATCGCCCAGTATACCCGATGTAATGGAAACGTAATCATCCGGAATTTCAGTGCGGACAATGGTATCGCGTTCTGCGGCAGCCTGTCCGACCAAACCTTCTGCAAATTTGAATGATGCCTTTAAATATTTTTTACGATTGTAAGCATAGCTGGCACGCAACTCGATAACACGCTTGCGCGGATCTTCATCGTTCACGGCATAGAAAGCTCCTTGTATCGCGCCAATTTTTTCCAGAATGAATTTGATAACATCTTCGCCAAGAGCATCAATCGAATCTGCCATACGCAGAATTTCACTGATCTCGGCCACACCGCGTACAATCCAGTTTCGTTCTTTATCGCGACTTTCATTTTCGATGAGATTATGACGCATGTTAATGAGTGACATACCCAACATATCATTCTCACTGGCGGGTCTGAATTCTGTGTCATATTTACCTTCTCCAATGCGTTGTGCAAAGTCGGCATTTACTTTTAAGGTTTGCACCAACTCATCTACCTTCGTTCCCATCTGTCCAAATTCATCCTTACTATGTTGAGAAGAACTTTCTGGTAAAATACCTTGTGCTACTAAGCCCAATGTATTTCGGATGGCAAACAGTGGACGAGTGAGGGAACGTGCAAACAACATGGCAAGTAATGTTGCCAACGCTGCAATGCATAAACCCGCATAGGTGAATATTGAAATCAGTTCACTTGATTGACCGTCTGCTTCGTCTTGATTTATTTTCGCGATTAAGGCAAGGTTGGCCAGATTGATTTTGCGACTGACCAGCAAAACATTTTCTTCGTGATAACCTTTCCCTCTTGCTGAAATATTTTTATTGTCAAAAACAGGAACAAATGCTTTTACAAATGAACTGTTTGGATCAACCAATTGAATGGCTGATGTCGTATCACTCCGCAATGGGCTCACCAGGGCAATTTTCTTTGACAAATCATCCTTCTTGGCTAAAATAACTTCACCGGTTTTGCCCAAGCCCTGATAATTGGTGAGGACTTTATAGGCCTGTGTTAAATCAAGTTTGATAATAACAAGTTGCTTATGTGCACTGGTGTCATTAACAGCACCGGCAACATAGGCGTAATAATTCTTGGTCTTCTTATCGCGAAGGATGTTGGTGAAGTAAATTCCTTTTTGAGCACTGGTGAAGGTGGCTAAGTCAGGATCGTTAAAATTTCCCTTTACATTGGAATCGGTTGAGGCGATAACATTTCCGGTAGAGGAGGTCAGAATAATGTCGGCAACTCCTAAAATACTTTTCTGTTCGCTGAGGTAATCTGTAAGCGAACTATTCGATGATGAAGTGATTACTGTATCTGCATCCATGTCACCACCGCTTGGAGGTCCATCACCCATCATCGCTGTCATATCAAATCCGCCACCATCGGAAGGTGTTGCTGCGCCTGCTGGTCTTAGTTTTTCATCCTGCAGGAGAAGCTCAAGTGCATTGGCGTTTTTTTCAAAGTAGGTATTAAAGTAAAGCGCACGGTTATCGGCAATCACGGTGAGGTTAGTGGTAAACTTATCCCGATTGGCTTTTAAGTGATAATCGTAACTAAAGAAACTAATCGCTGCAACCGCCACTAAAGAAATGGCGAGGATTAGGATGGCAATTTTGGTACTGATATTAATGCTCTTCATCATAGCGTTTGGCGCTGGGATTTATGCTTTACCTGAAATTTTTTCTGCAATAAGGTTGGCTGATTCTTCCGCAAACTTGCGTTGGTCTTCCGTTACATTTGTGAAAGAGGCGATTTCAATAATTCCCAAAATCCGTTCTTGGTTTTTAATGGGAACGATCAACAAATACTTAGGTGATGCGCTGCCTAATCCTGAAACAATACGAATGTATCCTTCCGGAACATCATCTACATAAAGTGTCTTTCCATTGGCTGCACTCTGTCCTATTAAGCCTTCTCCAAATTCATATCGAATGATGGTGCTTTCACCAATGCTAAGTGCATAACCACCTTTCAGTTCTACTTTTCGTTTTCCATCGTCTTCAATCGCACTATAGATAGCGCCTTGTCCTGCATCGATTTGCTTGCAGATTGCCTGTAGGCCGGCAACCAAAATATCTTTTTCATTTTTCGCTGAATTCAAACTGGTTTTAACCAGATCCAAACTAATAGTCGATTTTCCAGCCTGACCAGATTGTTCATCTGAAAACGACTTGTCTAGTGTTTTGTCGCGATAGACGATCACTTCTTTCGAGTACTTCAAAGCCGAAAGTAGTGAGACAGCGCCAATAAGAAAGGTAATGGAGATAACGATGTATACCGAAGTAAATTCCGGTTGATATCCATCGGCCAAATGCAAGCCTTCAGGAAGCGAGTAGATAAAGTAAAGTGAGGTGCCAAAGCCCAGCACTGTAAGAACCGCCAGAATGAGGCCGACTTTGTAGCGATCGTTAATTATGCCTGTCATCTATAGTGTTTGTCTAATTCTTTTAAAAACTCCACAATTTGGTCAACCTTTAGCACATGATCAATTTTTGTTAGTGCTAAGGCTGCTTTTGGCATGGTGTCAATCATACATTCAGTAGGCTCCTGCACCAGGGTTAGCCCACCCCGGTCGTGAATATTCTTCATCCCCAATGCACCATCCCGATTTGCTCCCGACAGCAATATGCCTACAAGTTTCTCTTTGTACACATAAGCGCAGCTGCCAAGAGTAATATCAATTGCAGGCCGTGAGTTATTTACCATTTCTTCTGTTGAAAGGGCAAAGTTATTGCCCAGTTCAAGCGCCATGTGGTAATTGGCCGGAGCCAGGTAAACACAGCCTTTCTTTATTGTCTCTTTGTCGTTCGGTTCCGTAACCTGCACGACACTTTTAATCGATAATGCTTCCACAAAACCGTTTCTCACGTGCTTAAGCCTATGCAAGCACATGATGATTGGTAGCGGAAAACCTTTCGGCAACTGTGACAGGATTTTTACAACACCCTGAAAGCTGCCTGCTGACCCTCCGATAACAACGGCTTTGTAGCTGTTATTTAGGTTGAATTTACTCATTGGTCAAAGACAACTTTACTTAGTCTTTTATTTTCTTATAAATCTTCTCCTCATTGTTTACCACAATGAAGCGATTGGCATAATCGCACCAGATCAATGATTCTTTCGAGCCAATGGCCAGGTATCCGTACTTAAACAAGCTTTCATGGAATTTTTTAAGTACTTCGTTTTGCAAGGTTTGGTTGAAATAAATCATGACGTTGCGGCACAAGATCAAGTCGAATTTATTGAACAAGTCACCTACCACCAGGTCGTGCCTGCGGAAGGAAACATTCATCAATAAATCTTTATTGAATACAGCATTGCCATTTTCTTCTTTGTAATAATCTTTAAAATTGCCCGTGCCCTGGAAGCGGATGTAATTTTTCTCATTGAGCTCCATGTTCTTTATAGGGTAAGTCGCGGCTTTCGCTTTCTCAAGAATATTGACATCCAGATCCGTTGCGATAAGATTGACATCGCCATGAATGCCCATCTCCTTTAGCATAATGCACATAGAGATCACTTCCTCGCCTGAGGAACATCCGGCATGCCAGATCTTAAATTGTTTATGGTTCAGCATGATGGCCGGTATTATTTCTTCGCGCATAATGCGCCAGAATCCCGGATCGCGGAACATTTCAGTTACGTTGACGGTGAGCTCATCCAGAAACTCATTGATAAAGGGTGGGGAGTCTGTCAGTTTTTTAAGGAGCGCATCTACCGAAAGTTTTTTCAATTCCATGATTCGCAACACCCGTCTTTTAAAAGACGACATGGCATAGTTGCGGAAATCATAAGAATACTTCTGGTGGATCAACTCCGAAATCCGCTTCAGATCGGCAATGTCAATATCCAGCATGATCAAATCTTTAAAAGCAATTCAAATTTAATGTCTGTTGTAAACCGGAGGCTGGAATTATGAATAAAACCCTACACCGGTTTACAAGATGCTTAACTAACTTCATTTCTTTAAAAATGAAACTAACTAATTGGTACTAATTAGCTGAAAAAAAGGATTTTAAAAAGCTTTTCGGAAATAAAACGGGAGTTAGTTGCGCCCTGCCTTATGATGAAGTTCTTCTTGTGTTATTTTCAAGGCTTCAAGATTAATCTTGAGGGCATTCTCAACTTCTTTGGCAAGCTCCCAGTCATCTCCTTGTTTTGGTTTTTGCGCCAGCTGTTTTTCAAGCTCTTCTATTTTTTGACGGTATTCTTGTTGAACCGCTGTTACCTTTGATTTAGCAGATACAAGTTCGCCATTATGTTGCCCGGCTTTTTCTTCTAATTCAGCAATCTGCTCGATGTAGCCACCTTCTTTGCGAGAAGATTCTTCTTGCGTTGCCTGAAGCTCTTCCATGTTCTGGCGCATCTCTTCTTCCTGAGCCCGCATCTCTTCCGTTTGCTGCTGGAATTGTTCAATGAGCTGACGGTTTTTTTCGGCTGCTCTTACTGAAGCTAATGTAGCAGCAATGGTTTCACCGAGTTTTTCTACAAAGGCTATAACATGGGGTTGATATTCTTTGAATGATGCAAGCTCAACGATGCCATACACTTCCTTATCTACTTTCAAAGGCACCATTAGGATGCAGTTTGGATTGGCATCACCTAAGCCTGATGTAATGCGAACATATTCTTCCGGAAGATCAGTAAGGTAAGTAGTCTCTTTTTCCAGAAAGGTTTGTCCTAAAATCCCTTCTCCCAATTTTATTTTTCGTTGTTCAAATTTTTTAAGATCGAAAGCAAACAGAGAGACCAGTTCTAAAAATTTGTTATTCTCATCTTCATCGTTTAAGATGTATAAACCTCCTTGATTAGATTGAGTATATTGAGATAAAGCCGCAATAATTTTATCGCAGAGCAAAGCAATATTATCATTTGACGAACGAAGAATATCAACAAACTTTGCCAACCCTTCATTTACCCACTGGCGCTTGCGATCTTCTTCATTAAGCAGCTTGAGTTTGGCCTGCATACTAATGAGTGATTCCGCCAATTTATTTTTTCCTGTTGAATTATTGTCATTGGTCGTGTCCTTATAGTCTGCAGTAAGATTACCCTCACCAATGGCCATTACAAAATCAGTTGCATCTTTTAAGTTCTCAATGGTTTCATTTACCCGCATACCAATCAAACCGATTTCATTTTTTTGTAAGTCAGTGGTGTGAATATTATTAGCTGTATTAACTTCCAATACCTTGAGTGGCTTGAGCACATACTTTTGAAAGAGAAGATAAATACCAATCAGAAGAAATGCATTGATCAAGGCCAGAACAATATAAAGTTGTATCACTGCCTCTTGTTTGGCGGTAACATCATCTTCCAAATCGTTGATTAATTTATCATAC
>JANODK010000188.1:0-88367 GCA_031412655.1 Chryseolinea sp. | reverse complement strand
GTGAAAACACCTTCCGTTTGTCCTTTCGGAATGATGATTCTGTCCTCAATATCGTAATCATCATGAACAACAGCATCTCCTCCTGTCTGCACTGTATGCACGGCAACATCAACAATTTGCGCAACACTCATTGTAACCGTTACATCAAAAACATCCTGTGCCGGATCATCTAAATCCGCTTGCGCTGGAAGGGTTACTGTTATTAATGGAGATGTTGGTACTAATTGTGAATGACCAGTATAATCATCATTATCACAAGCCAATAGCAAAATGCTAAAAGCTGTTACTAGTGTTAAGTATTTTATGTACTTCATTGTGTGTATTCGTTTAATAAACTATTGTTTAACATACTTTAAAGTGACAGTACGCAAATTTCCCCCAGCTACCTGATAGCTGAAATAAATATCGCCAGTAGCCTCATCTACATAGCCAGTACCTGAAACCACATTACTATAAGCATCACAAAGATTTTGAGAAGGAACTTCTATAATACCGCATGTTACGTTAAAGAAAACAGGACATGGTTCAAACCCAAGGGTTGCATTTGCCCAGTGTGCAGTATTTTGTGTGCCATAGTAGTTAACGCCTTCCTTTGTCAATACTTCAGTTCTAGGCCCAATCGGTTGGTCAACTATCCCTGAAGCCGGCCTTTGAAGCAACCCTGTAACAGTATACGTTGCGGCTAAATCTGATCCGCAGTTTACTGTTACTTTAAGTTGAGCATCATTAGAGTAAACATCGCGACCATCTTTTGTCCGGATTTTTACTTTGTAAGTAATAGCATCTCCAATACGTAAGTCTGAAGCAGTAACTCCTGTAAAACCTTCAAGAAATTCAGTTACTGAACTAATGCTATACTCATAGGGAAGTGTTGTAAAATCTTCTACTTCAATTTCCTGGCCATCAAATTGTTTTACCAATGTAAATGACTCATTGTCAAAGTTTCCAAGGACAAGTCCAACGTTCAGAGTTAAATCATTATCAGTGAAAGTAACCTCACCCGTAGCTGGGTCTTCAAGACCAAGAAGCTTTCCTTCACTTCCTGCAACAGTAAGTAAAGCACCGCCTTCTTTTGCACCATCTGTTACGAGATCTTCCGGATTAACGCAGCTTGCTGCAAGCAAGAGTGCAAAGATCCAAATCTTATTGAAACCAATATTTTTCATAATTTCTTTCTTTTAAATTTTCATTAACAGACACTTACTTCATCCACCAAACTTCGGTAGTCAACAAATCAGGACCTTGAGCAGCAACGGCTGCTGTATAATTAACGCCATTTAGAGCCTGTTCTGTTGGAGGATACTGATACCGTGACGGTATTTCATTAATAACGCCTTCAATTGCAGGGGATAATACCGGAATTTTAGTTCTTCTCCATTCAGTCCAAGCCTCAATGCCCTGGCCAAAAAGTGAAATCCATTTTTCTGTATGAATTTGAGTAAGAGCTGAAGCATCTACATAAGGATTATCTCTCCTGTAAATATCAGCTGGCAAAATAATATCGTCTGGATCTGCTGGCAAAACATCACTAACATCTAAGCCATTACTTCTAAAAGAAGCTATCACGCCATTGTCGAAATGTACTTTCGCTTCAGCATCTCCTCCACTGATCAACCCACGCTTTGCTGCTTCAGCAATTAAAAATTCTTGCTCTGAGTAAGACATAAAGTATGCAGGAGCTGTGGCAGCAAGGTATAGCGTTCCAATTGCGGACACATTAGGGTAATCCCATGTAGCACTTGGCACATCAATAATGCCGGATGGCTTTCCTCTGTAAATACCGCCATTATTTAATTGTGCCATCACTGCCAACCGTGGATCAGACGAATCCTCAAGCATATCAACCAACACACTGTTTACTTTATATTCTCCTCTATTTCCACCGATAACACTTGCGTTAACAGGATTGTTATTTGGTGAAGCTGCAAGGTATGTAAGTTTTGCTTCATCAGCATTCGACCCGAAAATAGCTCTGTTATCCACTATTTCTTGAAGTTCAGCTTGCCTGTTAAAGTCTGATCTATTCGACATCCTCATTAACATGCGGAATTTCAATGCATTCCCAAACATTTGCCATTTAGCATAAGATCCCGCATAAATGATGTCTGACGTAGCAGTGATTGATCCACCGTCAGCACCAAACAAAGCATCTGCTTCATCTAATCTTGCTAGCAATGCAGTATAGATTGATTCCTGCGTGTCATAAACAGGTGTGTTAATTCCCTCCTTCGCTCTAACAGCTTCAGTATAAGGTATATCTCCAAAAATATCAGTTAACACTGAAAAGGCGTACACTTGCATAATTACTGCAATGCCTTGCAGATTTTCGTTGCTTTCACCTATTGCAAGAGCTTCCATTATCTTAGCATCCTGAATAGTTCCTGAATAAAGCGTATTCCAAATTGCGTCAAATTGAGTGTCGCGAGTCCTGTAGCGCTCTTCATCATTATATTGAACCTTAGCCCAATGTTGGGCCCAGGCACTACCCATATCACCACCATTAAAAGTACTGTAAAGCAAATCCATTGTTCCTTCAGCAAGAGAAGGAATTAACAGAACAGCAGGGACCGCTACAGGGCCGTTGGGGTTAGTATTTATTTCTTCAAAGTCTTGAGTACAAGAAAAGACCAGTACGCAAGAGAGAAGAGCAGGAATTATATATTTTTTTATTTTCATGATCGTCTACAGTTTAAAATTAATGTTGAATCCAATACTGCGATTGGTAGGGGCCTGACCAAACTCTAAACCTTGTCCTCCATTGCCTGAACTAAAAGCAGTTTCTGGATCAACGTGGGGAATTGTAGCATACAATAATCCAAGATTTCTACCAACAAAAGATACAGTAACATCTCTGAATGGAGTTTTTCCGAAAATTTTATTTGGGAATCTATATCCAAGCTGTATTTGGCGAAGTTTAATATAGGTACCATCAAAAACTGCAGATTCAGCAGCATCATTTGAATAGGCAGCTTTATTGTATTGCTCTGCAGTAACTACGACATCATTTGGTCTAAAAGTGCCATCTCCATTGTCGATAACACCCTTGCCCACTATACCAGTTTCTCTACCAAGCAATGTTTCTTCAAGTACACCAGCATATCTACCCCATGACGTGGTCATGCTATGTATATCACCGCCATAACGCCCATCAATCAAAACACCTAAAGTAATATTCTTATAAGCAAAGGTGTTGTTTAATCCCGAAGTCCATTTTGGAGTAAAATTCCCAAGAACACGGTAGGTTGCATCAATAAGTGGTAAGCCATTTTCACCATGAACAATATTACCATTTGGATCTTTAACAAACCCAGGCCCAAATATTGCTCCGTATGCTTCTCCAACTCTAGCTTGAGTACTAACATTCCAATGTCCGCCAAGATTAAGGGCATCAAGTCCAGGCGCCAACTCTGTAACTTCATTGATGTTACGCGCCCAGTTTAATGTGATATTCCATTCGAAGCCGTTCGACTTTATTGGTGAACCACTTAATTGAACCTCAACCCCTTTATTTACCATCTCACCAATATTGGTGTTTCGTGAAGTATAGCCGGATGCTCCAGAAATTTGAACCGGAATGATTTGATCATTCGTAGTTTTATTATAGAAAGTTATCGCTGTATTTACTCTTCCTTCAAATAAACTTGCTTCAACACCCGCTTCAATTGAGGTAGTAATTTCCGGTTTCAATTGAGGGTTCAGCAAACTGTTAGATTCAGACGGAGACAATACAGATCCCCAAGGTGATCTGAAGGCATACGTTTGAACCAGAGCGTAAGGACCTGTGTCAGAACCAACTTGTACCCAACTTCCCCGAACTTTTAAGTATGACAATGTTTTGGATTGTATTTCAAAAATATCAGAAAGTGCCGCGCTTAGAGAAACTCCTGGGTAGAAATAAGAATTCTCTCCATCTGGCAAAGTACTTGACCAGTCATTTCGTGCTGTAACGTCTAAGAAAAGATAATTTTTGTATGCCAGATTTAATGATCCGTACACACTATTTACTCTCTTTTTTGATTTAAAATTAGTAGTTGTAACCGCTACACCTGACTTAACATTACTAAGGTTATAAACGCCAGGTAACTCAAGTTCAGGCGCTGTTGAAGTAAGTTGTGTAAAACTCTCATCACGTCTGTTACCGCCAGCAGAAGCTGCCAAAACAAAATCAGTAGTTAATTCTTTACGTAATGAAAACAAGAAGTCGGTATTCGCTTCATAATTCGTCTCCATATACTCCTGGTAAAATCCATTACCATTTGTAGTACTCTCGATACCTTTGGCTCTGATTCTGGTCTGACCTTCTGTAAAATAGTCCATTCCAGTTCTAACAAAGACACTTAACCAATCAGTAATTTTATAGTTCGCCTTTATATTTCCGAACACTCTATCTTTCTGATTTGAATTGGTATTGTTATAAGATGCCCAGTATGGGTTGTTTTGAAAACGATCATTCCAGTTTACTGGTGAATATCCTGCGCCCAATCCTGTAGTTGCAAGAGGTAAATTTTTGTAATCTTCAAGAGCCGCAAAATCAACATTTCTTCCTGACCAGATAAACTGTTGAATGGGATTTTGTCCTGTATAACCAGTTACAGGTCTGTTATCACTATGTCCGTTAACATAATTTGCGGAAAAATCTGCAGATAACTTGGAGCTAAGGTTCAATCCAGAATTTATCGCAATGGTTTTTCTTGTTAAATCTGTATTTGGTAAGGTACCAGTCTGATTTAAGTTTGTGAATGAAAGTCTAAAATTACCTTTATCATTTGCTCCGGAAAGGGCAACGTTTTGCGTAGATAAAACTCCTGTTTCTAAAAAGTCTTTTACGTTGTTAGGGCGTGAAACCCAAGGTTCCGCATACTGACCACCAGATGGCCATTGAACTGCCTCTAAACCAATATCCAACGGCATACCCCAGCTTTCATCTACACCTTCATCACCGGCAGAACCATCGATATACTGAAAGAAACTGTCGCTTGCCCCTTGACCATACGAGTTTTGAAAATCAGGTAGTCTCATTGGATTGTCAAATTGTACTGATGCGTTCACTGACACACCAAGACCTTTTGTACCTTTTCCAGACTTTGTTGTAATCAAAATAACACCGTTAGATGCTCTGGATCCGTACAATGCCGCTGCATTTGGTCCCAAAACACTTATTGTTTCAACATCATCAGGGTTTATATCAGCCGCTCCGTTTCCAAAGTCAGTACCTCCACCACTACCGGAGTTTCCTGAAGCTCTATTACTAATCGGAATACCATCAACCACAAATAAAGGTTGGTTATTTCCCGTAATTGAAGAAGCTCCGCGAAGTACTATTCTTGTTGAGGATCCTACACCTCCTGAAGAACTGGTAATTTGCGCTCCGGCAATTTGACCAGAAAGAGCACTCACAATATTTGGATCTCTTACAGTTGTGAACTGGTCACCTTTTACCTCTTGAACAGCATACCCTAAGGCCTTCTTTTGTTGTTGAACACCAAAAGCAGTAACAACAACTTCACTTAGTTGTTGAACATCCAATGACAATTGAACATCAACCGTGGTGCGATCCCCAATAGGAACCTCACTTGTTGATAAACCTATAAAGGAGAACACTAAAGTTTGAGTCCCTGGAGGAACTGATAACTTATAGTTACCCTCAGCATCTGTTACTGTTCCGCTGGTAGTTCCCTTCACCACCACGTTTACTCCAGGTAATGCAGTGGCATCCTCCGCAGATGTCACTCGGCCGGAGACCGTTCGTTCCTGCGCCCAAAGCTCACTGCTTGTGAGCATGAACACCGCTGTTAAGCATACTAGTAGAAATTTCTTCATACTTAAAATTTAGGTTAATGAGTTAAGATTACAATTCCATTTATCCCTAGTTATTAATTAGAGTTTAATGAATGCCTAAACTTATAACAAAATGTTAATCCTTAAAAACCTTTTAACACAAAATATGGTATTGAATACTTTTGAATATACCCCATAATAGGTTAGGAGCATCCAAAATGCGGCTTTTTCAAGACTAATTCATCACCTTAAATTCTATCCTTCTATTCTGCTGCCGCCCATCCTCTGTTTCATTTGATGCAACTGGTTGGTCGGGGCCGTAGCCTTTGGTGGATAATCTTTTTGAATTAATAGTATTTTGAGTGAGGTATTTAAATACGGATCGAGCCCGTTTTTCTGAAAGCTCGCGATTATAAACTGCTGAGCCCGAATTATCAGTATGCCCGCTGATTTCAATTCGGAGTTGCGGATTTTCTGTTAAGAATCTGATAATCTTTTGCAACTCTGACTTTGATCGATCTTGCAAATCGTATTTATCTACATCAAAAAAAATATTATTTAACACTACAATCGATCCTTCTTTTGCTTTTTCTAAAGCGATATTGGCAACAATTGGTTTGAAGTCTTTTACTTCTGAATAATTAAAATTGTAACTCTTAAAAAGGTAATTGTCCTTATTTACGTATAGGCCATACTCCGCTCCTTGTGTCAATACCATTAAATACTCACCCGTTATCGAGTCTGACTCAACGAGGGACTCTATGCTATTTGTCTTAAGGTTAACGAGTTCTACTTTGGCGTTTAAAGGTTGTTTTGAAATTTTGTCTATAATAATTCCGGTTACATAGTTGCTCCGAAACTTCATTTGATTCTCAACCGGAATTTCAATCTCGTAAATTTTACTTCTTGAAAACCCTGACTTCAATGTTTCTTCATGCGAGTAATATCCTTTTTTACCATCAGCGGTTATAAAAAGAGAGAACTGATCTTCATGATCGTTTAGTGGTGCTCCGATATTTTTAGGGGCAGTCCAATTGGTGGAATCACGTTCACAATAAAAAATATCATAACCACCAAAGCCAGGCAATCCATTCGAAGCAAAGTATAGTGTTTGGTTATTTACGTGAATGAAGGGTGATATTTCATCGTATTGCGAATTAACCTGCTTACCCGCATTGATTGCTTTTGTCCACAGACCTGCATCATTCAAACTTGAAATCCAAATATCTCTATTACCTAAACCCGTTCTTCTATCCGAAACAAAATAAAGCGTTCTTCCATCGGCAGAGAGAGAAGGCTGCGATTCCCATTCTGCACTGTTTACATTTCGTCCAAGATTTTTTGGTTCAGTCCATTCATTTCCAATCTTCCGACTTTCATAAAGATCACAACTTCCTATACCATCGCGCCCGGTACATGATGTAAAAATGATTTTTCTTCCATCTGCCGATATAGTGCATGTTCCCTCATTCAACCGGGTATTTATATTCTTAGAAATGGATACTGGTAATTTCCATTTGTTGTTGGCGTCTTTATCGCATACTACCAGATCTTCATCATCGTTTGGTCCATCCCCTGCTCTTCGCGTAAAAAGTAAATGTTGTTGATCCGCGGTAAGCACCGGGAAATACTGTAATACAAAATGATTGACCGTGTCGCTTAATATTCTCTTCCTGTAAGCCGAAGTATTGTTTTGATTTTTCGAGGCATACTCTGCACTTCTAAAAAGCAAGGTGGCTCTTTCAATCTTGGCTTTATTTTGTGTTTCATTGTTAACAAATGCGCTCAATACCTTCATGGCTTTATCGTAATCACCCTGAAGAAGATAGAGCTCACCCAGATCATACCAAAAAATTTTCTTCTTCCGAACATCATTCGTCAGACTAAGTCCTTCCTCATAAAATTCCATTGCTTTCGGATACTGCTTCATCGAATGATACGTAAGACCAAGACGGTAATAAGCCTCGACAAAATTTTTATCCTTGGCAATGGCCATGTTTAGAAATGTAATGGCCTGCTCATACTGGTTGCGGACTCTATAATTATCGGCCTGAGTATAATACTCGATTGCCTTTTTGGAAGTTGTGCTGAGCTGCGCTTTAGTAAACTCAGTTGAAAACAAAAAGAGCAGCAAAACAAAAAGGGATGTGTACTTCATTTTCAAAACTAAAAAACAATGTTGGTTACTTCAATTTCAGGCGCATCAAATTCGAGCATCGCATTAATCAGTTTAAAGGATTCAAAAGAATTAATATCCTCCACGCGAATTTCTTCTTCACTAATCAAGTTTCGTTCTAACAACTTTGTGCGCACTGTGCCTTTCAGCAATGCCGACCAGGGTGTAAACCATTTCTTTCCGCGTCTGAAAACAATATTCGCATACGATGAATCTGTTATATATCCTTTTTTAACGATCAGTATATCATCAGAATCTTTGCGCAGCTCGAATAATCGATCAATTAATTTTCGATTTTTAAATTTAAATTCATAAGAGATACGATCATGTTCAACGATGCGTAAATTTTTAATCACTTTCGGCTGGTAAGGCACAAACTCCACTTCCCTGGATTGATCATCGTACACTACTCTACATTTATAAAGACCCTGCTTTGGTTTTTCAACGTGTTGAAGAAATTCTTCGAGATTAAAATTTTCGTGAACACCACACAGCATTTTCAATGCACGGTTCATGCGCTGCTCATGGTAAAACAGGTTGTGAAATTGTCCGTCTAATAATTTTATTGATTCAATCAACAGGGACATATACTTTATCTAGTGCTTCCTGATATTCGGCCATGGCATCACTTTGTGTTGTAATACCTCCACCACTGCGATAGAAATATTTTCCATGTACTTGTTCAATATACCGAATCATTACACCACTATCCAAGTTTTCACCATCAAAATAACCAAACACTCCGGTATAAAATCCTCGCTTCTCTCCTTCTGCTTGCCTGATGACTTCAATCGTCTTTTGTTTGGGTGCTCCACATATCGAACCAGCCGGGAGGAGAGCAATTAATACATCACCTAAATGCGCTTTATAATCTTGAGACAACTCACCCGAAATTTCAGAACTAACCTGAAGCAACGATTTTGAGTGGGTTCGGATTTCTTCTATATACCTAAATCGATTTACCTCTACGTTGTTGGCAACCAAACTTAAATCGTTTCGAATCAGATCTACAATTGTTACATGCTCGGATAATTCTTTTTGATTGGCTAATATCTTTTGTTCTGCATCTGGAATAGACGAATCGATGGTTCCTTTCATAGGAAAAGAAAATATTTTTCCATTCTGAATCTTTACAAATGTTTCTGGCGAAAAGACCAGAAATTGATTCTCATAAAGCAACTTATACTTCGCTTTGCTAAAATTAAAAATATCATGTAGCGAATTTCGTATTTCAATTTCACTCTTAATGGTAAGGTTTGTTAAAAATGAATCGCCATATTCTAAATGGCTAAATACAGAATCGAACTTCTGTAGATATTCTTCAAAACGAATCGGTAATTTTTTTATTGAAATGAATTCTGGATTATCTAATGAATTCGCTAAATTGCCAAACCCGTTGACGTCATAAAGAATTTTGGAATTTTCAACATCTGATAAACGTATGATGTTTGGTTTCTCCATTTCAAAATCAATCATAAACAAAAAAGGGACTTTCTCTTGTCCCCACTTATTCATTTGATTCTTGAATTCAGAAATGTTCATTAACTCAATTTTTGATTTTAGATTTATGATTTCTTCCCGTCTCATCCGTTGTTTCTCATTCACCTAAATAAAATGCATATCATTTAAAATTGTACTATCATCCAAGTCACCCCCTAAATCACAGATCTGAAATCCTAACTCTAAATTCACTCTAAGGAATATTCATATACTTATGAACCTGCAACGACACCTGCCATTTTTGATTGGTCTTTACATAATCAATAATGAGTGGAAGCATTTCCTTTTCTTTAGACCACTCCGGCTGCAAGAAAAGTTGACAGGATGATTTTACCTGCGATGCAAATTCTTCTGCCCATGCAAAGTCACTCTTATTATAAATGATAATCTTTAATTCGTCAGCCTGATTTAAAATAGAAGAGTGGGGAGCCTTGAATTTCTTTGGTGAGAAGCAAACCCAATCCCATGTTCCGGTTAGTGGATAAACTCCCGATGTTTCAATGTGTGTTCGTAATCCTGAATCTGTCAACGTTCGCGTTAACTCAGTCAGATCATACATTGCTGGTTCGCCACCGGTTATCACAGCAATCCTCCCTCCGCTTGATTTTGCTCGAGAAGTTATCTCTTCAATGCTTAAAGAAGGATGAAGCGAAGCATCCCAGGAATCTTTTACATCGCACCACACACAACCAACATCACAACCACCCAGTCGGATAAAATACGCAGCATGACCTTGATAGAAGCCTTCCCCCTGAATGGTATAGAAGTCTTCCATTACGGGAAGGTTGGATGTTATTTTTATTGTGGGTTCCAATTGGGTAAATCGTTGTTCGATTCGAGTTCAAGGTTCAAAGTTCAAGATTCCAGGTTCAAGTTTGAAGTTGCTGAAATTGACTATCGACAATGGACTATGGACTATCTTCTATATTCTAACTCCTAAATTCTATATTCTCAATTCATAAATCAAAAATCTTAAATCAAAAATGACTTTAAGGTTCTCTCAACTCTGTTGCTCGTAAAGTATTCAACAAGAGTGACGCGATCGTCATTGGACCAACACCCCCCGGAACCGGGGTAATGAAAGAAGTCTTTGGTGCTACTTGTTTAAAATCAACATCACCTTTAATGGCCCAGCCTTTCGGATATTCTGATCCTTCAACGCGTGTTGTTCCAATATCAATAACCACTGCACCTTCTTTCACCATGTCGGCAGTAACCAATCCTGGTTTGCCAACGGCTGTTAAAAGAATATCAGCTGAGCGTGTATAGCTTGCAAGATCTTTGGTGTACTTATGACAAATGGTAACGGTGGCATGTGCCTGCTCAACTAACATCATACTCAGTGGCGCACCAGCAATACGACTCGCACCGATTACAACTGCGTGCTTACCTTCGGTTTCAATTCCATATCTGCGAAGCAATTCCATTACACCAAAAGGTGTGGCCGGCATAAGCAACGGACTTTTAGAAAAAATACTGCCGAAATTGTGATTCGTAAATCCATCAACATCTTTATCGGAGCGAATCTTCTCTGTAATTTTTTCTACAGATATATGTGCTGGCAATGGAAGCTGAACAATAAACCCATCAACATCTTCATCATCATTTACATGATCGATGTGCTTCATTAGTTTTTCTTCACTAATCGTATCCGCAAAGCGCATCATGGTGTAATGAAAACCAACAGCCTTGCACGACTTCACTTTATTATCAACATACGTCTGACTTGCGCCATCATCGCCCACTAAAATAATGGCGAGGTGAGGAATCTTCTTTCCTTCTTGTTTACGAAGGGCTACAGCCTGAGCAATTTCATTTTTGATATCAGTCGATACCTTCTTGCCGTCAATGAGTGTGAATGATGTTTGTACGGAAGTCTCCATATACTAAATCTTAGTGCTTTTTTTTCTGCTATTTCTTTTTACCTGATTTGCTTTAACCCAACTTTGAATGAATTGCCACAACTCATTTTGATACTCTTTCTCAGCACCATCATACTGTTCTTTTAACTTCAGGAATTTCTTTTGTGATTTTATCAATCTCTTTTCTGATTCCCAAAGCAGCGCTTCTTCCTTGCTTAACTTAATGCCCTCAACTTTTCGTGCACGATCTCGGCCCTTAAGTGCCTTCTCTCTTCGTATCCTGATCTCATTCAGAATACTTTCAGCCATCTTATCATTACTCTTCTTTACCATTAGCGTTTATGATTTTGAAGGGTTCTTTTTAATGCTATCTAAAAAAAACTTATTTAACTTGGATTGAGTGTCATGCTGATCTCTCAATATCTTTATTGACTGCTCCAGTTTCTGATCAAAAAGCTGCATTCTTCTTTCCTGCGCTTCCAGTCGGTGCTCAGCCTTCACCATTCTTTTGATGGTGAACTCAAATCGCTTATCAAACTTCTCTAATCTTTTATCCAAATCTTCCCACCGACTTTCAATTTCAGCAAGCTGAATGAGCATGTCGGAAATAACTTCATCGTAATTTCTTTCCATAACGGTACTTATTTACTTAATCAATCTTCAAAATTGCCATGAATGCTTCTTGCGGAACTTCTACTGTTCCGATCTGACGCATGCGTTTCTTCCCTTTCTTCTGCTTCTCTAATAATTTGCGCTTACGCGAAATATCACCACCATAACATTTTGCAATTACGTTCTTCTTGATTGCACTGATGTTTTCACGCGACACAATCTTCTGACCGATGGCCGCCTGAATGGCGATCTCAAACATCTGACGTGGAATCAACTCTTTCAATTTTTCGCAAAGTTTTCTTCCCCAATCTTGTGATTTCGCTCTGTGAACGATAGCACTCAAGGCATCTACCTTCTCACCATTCAACATAATATCCAACTTCACCATATCCGATTCCTGAAAACCAATGAGGTGGTAATCCAGCGAAGCATATCCTCGCGAAATGGATTTTAATTTATCGAAGAAGTCGAATACAATTTCAGAGAGCGGCATCTCAAATGACATCTCCACGCGATCGGTGGTGAGGTAATGTTGATTCTTAATGATCCCTCTCTTATCCATACACAAACCGATAATCGGTCCGATGTATTCTGACTTCGAAATGATCTGTGCTTTAATGTAAGGCTCTTCAATGCTTTTGATCCGTGTAGGGTCAGGCATTTCAGAGGGGGCATTAATATCTAATTCAGTTCCATCGGTAAGATGTGCTTTGAATTGAACTGACGGTACCGTTGTGATAACCGTCATATTGAACTCACGCTCCAATCGCTCCTGAATAATTTCCATGTGAAGCATACCTAAGAATCCGCAACGGAAACCAAAACCTAATGCTGCAGAAGTTTCGAGTTCCCAAACTAAGGATGCATCATTCAACTGAAGTTTTTCCATTGACGCACGTAATTCTTCAAACTCGGATGTTTCCACTGGATAAATTCCAGCAAACACCATCGGCTTTACTTGTTCATAACCTTGCAAGGATTCACCTGGATTGAGCGCACTAGTTATGGTATCCCCAACATGGACTTCCTTCGCTACTTTAATACCTGAAATAAGATAGCCTACATTGCCAGCACTTATTTCATTACGTGGCTGCTTGTCTAGTTTTAGCACACCAATTTCATCGGCATTATATTCCTGACCTGTTCCGACAAATTTGATCTTCTCCCCTTTCTTCATGGTGCCATTGAAGACACGGAAATAAATTTCAATTCCGCGGAATGAATTGAAAACCGAATCAAAAATCATGGCTTGAAGTGGAGCTTTCGGATCGCCTTTCGGTGACCTTATGCGATGCACAATAGCATGTAAAATTTCTTCAATACCCTTACCTTCTTTTGCGCTGGCGCGGAGAACATCTTCTCGCTTGCAGCCAATCATTTCAACAATTTCATCGGTAACTTCCTCTGGCATGGCATGCGGAAGATCAATTTTATTTAATACTGGAATGATTTCCAGATTATGTTCTAAAGCGAGGTATAAATTAGAAATGGTCTGAGCTTCAATACCCTGGCTGGCATCTACGATGAGCAAAGCCCCTTCACAGGCAGCAATGGCGCGGGAAACTTCGTACGAGAAATCTACGTGGCCCGGAGTGTCGATCAGGTTTAAGACATAATCCTGCCCATCTAGTTTATATTTCATTTGGATGGCATGGGCTTTAATGGTAATGCCCTTTTCCTTCTCTAAATCCATATTATCCAGTACTTGAGCCTCCATTTGGCGCTCATTCAGGGTACCCGTAAACTCCAAAAGGCGGTCAGCCAACGTACTTTTTCCGTGGTCGATGTGTGCGATGATGCAAAAATTTCGAATATTCTCCATGTAGTTCAGCCTTCTCTTAGTATTGAATCCGCAAAAGTAACACTTATATGGAGTCGGGGAAAATAAAAGAATGAAGTTGGTGGGGGGTGAGTTGCCGTTTCCAGTTGCTAGGTACGGGGTATTCGGTAATCAGTAACTGGTTAGCTTATACATTTTAGGCTTATAAGCTTAAGCAAGCAAAGCAATCTGCTTTTCTATTGTTTGCTGGTCAGCTTTTGTTTTGGCAAGCAGTAAAGCCATATGGAAATTCCGTTTTGATTTTTTGTTGTCGATGTCCTTATAAAGTTCACCCAAGAGCGTGAAATAAAAATGGTTGTCGATTAGATTCAACTTCTCTGCTTCTCTAATAGATTCCGCTTTCCCATTTGCTTTTTAAAGTGCATACGTTCTGTTCAACGCAGCAATGGACGAGTATTGAATTGCAATAATCGATTATAAAGCTGCAGAATATTTTCCCAATTTTTTTCGTGTCAGTTTGGTTTGAAGTTTAATTGTTATGCCCTCATGACAATTGAAGTCCATAAAATTGGACATGGATTAAAATAATACTTTACTCTTAATGTCATTTTGAGTTATTAAAGTTAGTGACTTTTATATTCTTCAGTTTAGCAATATGGTGGGTATATGTGATGAGGCTTGTGGATATTAGTACACACAATTATTCGGTAGTATTTATTATAGAGGTGATTAATCATTACAATTCAAGGATTCCATAACGTGGATATTGTGGGCGCAGTCTTTGTAATGCATTCACAAAAATATAATTATGAAAAAGCTACATTTTACACTTACAGGACTAGTTGTTTTTCTTACCCTGGTTATGACTTTCAATGCAAAGGCGCAAAAGAAAGTATGGAGTATCGGGCCCGAAGCTGGTATTAGTATCTCCAGTTATGGAAAGGATGCCGGTTCAAATGATTCGAAGGTAGGTGCTGTTGCAGGCGGCTTTATTACGTACAGTATTGTGAACACTTTTGCCATCACTGCGAAATTACTCTATTATCAGAAGGGAGCTACATTCGCATCTACTGACACCAAACAAACACTTCACTATCTTGAAGTTCCCGTTATCGGCCGGTTGTTCTTAAACAAAGAAGGTAGCTTTCGCCCAAATATTTTTCTCGGTCCTTCCTTTGGATTCCTGAATGGCGCGAGTCAAAAAGTTGGCACTAACGATCGCGAGAAAATTGATTCCTACAAGAATGTCTACAACAACGTTGACGTTGGAATTACAGGAGGTGTTGGTTTCAACTTCCTGATTGCAAACGAAACGTATTTCATTCTGGATGCTCGTTATACCCATGGCCTTTCCGATATTTCGAAGGCGGTTGGTGACGTAAACAACAACTCGCTTGCATTGACTGCTGGTCTCTCCTTTGGATTCTAGAGATTTATTTGAATTAGAATAATACAAAAGACGACTGCTTAACATTATTCGAATGTTAAGCAGTCTCGTTTTAATTAATATCTACCTCTTCTCTCTATTATTTTATAATTCTCATCATTTCCACGTTGGCCAATTTTATCATGTTCAAGTCGCTGTCCGGTGCAAGCTTGGGAATTGAAAATAATGCTTCATCGACTGCTTCCGCTTTGGAAGAACTTAACGTCATGGTCACCGTCATCATTCCACCAACTGATTTCTCAATCTTCATCGGCAATGCGTTTGAGATTTTTAAAAATTCTGCCCATCCATCATAAACGTGTTTTGAAAACAAGTCTGGATTGACTTTCAGCTTCGTTGCGTTATAATAATACTTGTATGTTCCGCTTTTCCATTTTACCCGCACAAGGCTGCAGGGAGTGCCGTTAATATTAATCACTGTATCGATCTTCGTAATGACTGGCATTTTTCCCGTCATCGTAGACTCAAGGTCTATTGAAGCATTGGTTACACTACAGATGTCTGATGCTTCCCCGTCTTGCATAGAATAGATTTTGTTTGCATCGGCTTTGTAAATGTTCCATGTTTTGGGTTTGTTTTTTAGCAAGGTGTAGTAGTTGCCTTGTTTATAAAAAACCTTAATGGTGTCTGACCATGATCCATCTTCTTTCATTTTATCGCGGAGCATTTGTTTTGACAAGCCCATCTTTGCCATTTTCTCGGATACCTCGAAGTCTACAATGTAGGTAAGTTTGCCTTCGAATGATTGAGCCGATAGAAGTTGTGCTGAAAAGAAAATGACTACTAACAGGATGTGTTTCATGGTTGTCTTTTTTATTGATTAATCTAAGGTACGGGGAGATATTAAGGAATCAAATAATCGTACACTCAAGAGTTTCAATTGATGACTCGCTTAACTTGAAAGAGTGGTGGTTTATTGGTGAGGAACACCAACAAAGGCTAGAGGGAAATTATCTATGCAAAAGAGAAAAGCTTGCAAGAGAATCAGCTTTTATTCAACTTTAATACATCATGAAAATACATACTATACTTACTTTCTTGTTTTTGCTAATCGCAATCAGTTGTTCCAAACCAAAGGGTCCAACGATTACACAGGAAAATGTTGTGGAAGTGCTAACCACGTACGGCAAGGAGAATCCTGAAAATGGTGTCATGATTGAAACATCATTCGGCACTATAAAGCTTAAATTGTATGAGGATACTCCTCTGCATCGCGCGAATTTTGTTAAGCTTATCAAAGAGGGGATTTATGACAATGCTGATTTTCATCGCATTGTGTTTGAGTTTATGATTCAGGGGGGTGATATGAATCAGAAATTAAAATATAGAATACCAGCTGAATTCAATCCTAAATATTTTCACAAGAAGGGAGCCTTATCCATGGCGCGTGTTAGTGAAAACAATCCGGAAAAGCAATCGGCATCAACCGAGTTTTTTATTATTCACGGAGGAAGCTATAGCGAAGAAGATATTGACGTTGATGCACAAAATCTTAGCCTTACCCTAACACCAGAACAAAGACAAACCTACCTCGCAAAAGGAGGGTATATGGAACTTGATCAGCAATACACCGTGTTTGGTGAACTAACTGAAGGTATGGATGTAGTTGATGCTATTGCAAAAGAAAAAGTCTATGATGTGGACAAACCGCTGAAGAGAATTCTTTTCAAAATAAGTTTGATTCAAAATTAGTCTTTGGTTAATCCGGAGTATTCTAAACGCTAAGGAAGTTTTGCGACCAATTGCTCGGGAAGCCATTTTAATATCCTGTAAATTATTTTCCATTTAAAGCCGGGAACAATTACAAAGCCTCTGCCTGCATTAACGACTGCTTGGGCTATAAACTCAGGCTCCAACATCAAAGATTCCGGAAGATTTAAACCTGCTGTCATTTTGCTGCGGATGTAACCTGCCACTACTACGTTGACTGTTATATTTCTCGAAGCAAGGTATTGCCTGAGTCCTGCGAGATATTGTGTGAATGCTGACTTCGTACTTCCATAAATGAAATTACTTTTTCGTCCACGTACTCCTGATAGCGATGACAGACCAATGATTCGTTCAAGGTTTTTATTCTGAACATCCATTGCGATGATGTTTAAAATAGAAACAGCACCACAATAATGAACTTTCATCATTTGAAAACTTCCTTCCCAATCTAAAAGCGCTTCTTCATTATTTTTCAGAAAGCCTGCAGCATATAAAACAATGCTAGGTTTCTCAGGCAATGCATCGTAAAACTGGCGATGCGTTTCAAAAGCTGTCGCGTCAAAGTAAAGCACATTTACTTTACCTTTTATATTAGGATTCTGATCTAAGAAATCATTGAGTTGTTTTGTGCTTCTGGAGGCCGCCACAACATTACATCCCTTTTCTGCATATAATTTTATTGCTTGCTTGGCAACATCAGAATTTGCTCCTAAAATAAGAACGTTTTTAATTGACTTCGGTGACATTTGGAGAATTGAATAAACGTGAAGATAAGCAAGTAAGAGAGAAGTTTACAGAATGTTATGGCGGCTAAAGAATCAGAGTCCCTAAAGCTGGTAATTCTGATCGGGAAGAAGGCAAAAAATACTACAATGCTTTTTTATGTTGACTTGATTTAATTAAGATATTTTTTTGCCACAAGGACACTAAGACTCAAAGTTTCACATAAAAAAAACTCATACTTCTCTTCTTTAAAGAGAACTACTTTTTCCGAAACGTCAATTTCTTCTCGGCTAAAACTGCTTTTAGTTTTGGTATAGTGGTCGGTCCAATACCATGAAGTTCGGCTATATCCTTTTCTGTTCGTCTGGTAAGCTGTTGAAGTGTTGTGATTCCTTCGCGTTCAAGGGCGCGTCTTGCGGGAGCAACAAGTTGTGAAAGAAATCCACTATTAGGTTTGCGCTCTTGTTCACATGTTGGGCAGGTAGGACAATCGCTACTTTTATAATAGGTGTGTCCTGCCTTGCATGTTCTTCGATTCTTCGTGAGGGCTTTCATTGGGGATGAGAAGTTAGTAACTAGAAATTAGTATTGAGATGTTAGTCTTAAGTCTAATGTCTTGTGCGTAATTTCTATTTATAAACAACCCCTTCCTTCATCACAAAACTTACCTTCTCAAGTGTCTTAATATTTTGCAATGGATTTTCATCGCTGGCCACAAGATCAGCTAATTTTCCTTTTTCGATTGTTCCGATTTTATCGGCCATGTTCAAAATGCCGGCATTCACAATGGTTGCCGATTTAATGGCTTCCATTGCTGGCATCCCTGCTTCTACCATGTAGGTAAATTCTTTTGCATTGTCTCCATGAGGAAATACACCGGCATCCGTACCGAATGCAATCTTCACTCCTCGTTTATATGCCTTACCAAAAGTTTGCTGAATCTGTGGTCCGATCTCCAATGCCTTTGGTACAACTAATGGATGATAATACCCTGCAACCTTTGCTTGCTCTGCTACAAACTTTCCAGCCGTGATAGTCGGCACATAGAATGTTCCTTTCTGGATCATCAAATCCATAATCTCTTCAGTCATTTTTGTACCGTGTTCTATCGTTGTAATGCCCGCCAACACTGCACGCTTCATACCTTCTGCCCCGTGTGCATGCGCTGCTGTGTGCATGCCATAATCTTTTGCTGTTTCAATAATGGCTTTCAATTCTTCATCCGTAAACTGTGGGCCTGATCCATCTTTCGCGATGCTCAGTACACCACCCGTAGCGGTAATCTTAATCATATCAGAACCATCTTTGTACCGTTGGCGAACTGCCTGACGTGCTTCCTCCGGGGAATTGATAACACCTTCCTTCGGACCCGGATCACCCATCAACTCTTTTCGATAACCATTGGTGGGATCAGCATGCCCACCCGTTGTAGCAATCGATTTACCTGCTGTAAATATGCGCGGACCAACAACAAGACCTTGATTGATTGCATTGCGTAATGATACATTCACACCAGAGCCACCTAAATCGCGCACGGTAGTAAAGCCTGCCATCAATGTCTTCTTTGCAAAGACAGTCGCACGAAAGGCAACATCAGCATCATTTAGTGTAAAACGTTGAATGGCCTGATCTTTACTTGTTTCTCCTTCTAAATGCACATGCATGTCGATAAAACCCGGCATAACGGTTTTCTTACTGAGATCGATAAACTTGTCATCCTTACCCGGTTTTGAAAATCCTTTTTCAATTTCAATGATTTTATTGCCTTCAATGATGATGGTCATTTGAGGTTGCGCCTCATTTGATTTCCCATCGATAAGATTGCCACAATGAATAATTGTTTTTTGTGCCTGTACGCCAATGAAACTAAAAAGCACGAAAATGAGAGTGTAAAATTTATTCATTGATCAATATTTACGATTATAGATATGGGATTCTAGATTTAAGTTAAAAGCACTTCAATATATTCGTTTCACGACTTCTGAATCAGGAACTTCTGAATGGCTTCTTTCAACGAAGACACTTCATCTTCTTTCATTGCAGCAGACTTAACATGAAGCATCAATTCAAACATTACTTCTTTGTCATAACCAAGACTTGAGGCAATCTTAGAACAGAAGAGAATTTCTTCGCGGTACATACGCTCGTCAATCTTCATCAATTGCACCAGGCTAAAGATGTAGTCGAATTTCTGATCATTGTTAAGATCTTGTGGCACAATAACATCGTGTCGTTGTGTAAACAGAGGAACGACCTGATCGGGATAGATTCCATTGGCTCTGCCAATGTTGATAATGTAATTTCGTTCGCGATCTGCTACTTTGCCATCAATCTGCGCAAGACTGATCAGCAATTTCATTTGGTTAAGTCCGGACATGGGTTGAGTATTAACGAGGGTATTTAGGTTTCAGAATCAACTCTCAACCTAGCAACTTAAATACAAATAACAAAGGCAAGAGGAAGACAATTATTGATAGAATGGGTATAAACAAATGAATTAGATGTCTTTGATGAAGGGTAGTGACCAGAAATGTACTCTAATCCCATCCTGGTGGATCAGGACGGAATGCTCTTCAGGTAATTCTTCAACTCTTCTTCTTTCGAGAATTGCTTCACCTCAAAGTCCTTCGCTACCTCTGCTGATTTATTTTTGATGTTTCCAGCAGATACTTTCGAAAGAATCTCAGAAGCATCCAGAAACTGCGCATGATATAATTTCTTTCCTTTCAAATGCTTGAACATTCCGGGAAGTAAATTCTTTACAACCCAACCCTGCGAGGCTAGGCTGATGATTCCCATCTTGCGAATGTCTGCTACAAACTTTTGTGTTTTGAGTTTTAGAAATGCATCTAACACGGCCTGGTTCACAAGAATGAATTGCTCATCGTTTGGAACTTTGTTGGTGTACTCCAGGTAGAGAGCATCAAGTGACTCATCATAGAAAACACGGGCGAAATTGTTTTTGAAAAATTCTTTCATAAAGATTACTGAAACAGGGATTTAATGAATATTAAAGTAAAGATGAAGAAGAATATAGAAGATGGCAATGGCTCCTAGAGATTAGAGCTAAAATCATAAAGAGGGATTGGTTATAATACCCATTGAGCTGAAATCCGAATTACATAAATTGGTGAAAGCAATTTGATTGCAGAACATCAGAGTCCTCTGCGAGTGATTCTGATGGGGAATAAGATATAAGTAGGCTTTAACTTAGCCAAAAACCTGATGCCATTTCTGAATATCCCAACAACTACTCAATACCCTCCCACCATTTTGAAAATATCTGAGCAGTGTCTTTCAAATTTACACGCTCTCCAATAATGGGAGTTACCAATGGAAGACCTACACTTTTATTAAACTCGGTGATTCTCTTCAATGGATCATCCCATGCATGATTCGCCAGTGCAAACTTAGAAGAGTGAACGGGGAACAATCGTTTTGCTTGTAGATCTTTTGCGGCTTGTAATACTTCATCGGGCATCATGTGTATGTACTTCCAACTCTTATCGTATTGTCCATTCTCCAGCATTACTAAATCGAATGGTCCAAATTTTTTTCCGATCTCTGCAAAGTGTGTATCGTAACCACTATCACCACCTATAAAGATTTTAGAAGTTGGAGTTTGCAATACGAAGGATGTCCATAAAGCTTTGTTGCGCGAGAATCCTCTGCCCGAAAAATGTCGGGCAGGAACTGTATTCACTACGAAGCCGCTGTCCAATTTAATTTCAGTGTTCCAATCTTCTTCAAAGATGATGTTTTTATCAAAGCCCCAATATTCAAAGTGTTCGCCCGTACCTAATCCGGTAATGATCTTTTTGATTTTAGGTTTTAGTGTTTGCAAGGTCTCATGATCGACATGATCCCAATGGTCATGCGATATAAAGAGGTAATCAATCTCCGGGAGATCATCGGGTGTATACGTGTCTGTACCAAGGAATGAAGGTGTTGTAAATGAAAGTGGAGATGCTGTGCCACTCATTACCGGATCAACTAAAATTTTCTTTCCATCCATTTGAATGAAATAAGATGAATGTCCGAACCAAACTAATACATCTTCCTTTGGATCAAGGCTCAAGAAATTTGTTTTGGTGTGGGGAATGGTATCCGTAGGCTTTACTCTTTTCTTTTCACTAAAGAAAAACTCTTTCATCACAGCATAATAACTCACACCTTCTGTGAGGTCAGGCGTTTGGCTCAGATTTCTAAATGATCCGTCTTTATAGTGTGGTGATTTTTTGATTCGCTCCAGTCGCTCTCCGCTTGGCACGTGGCCAAACTTGGGTTGTTGCATGAATATGTAAACAGCAATGGTAAAGCCAACAATGACAGTTAAGAATATGATCATAATCCACTTACTTACTTTAAATATTTTTTTCATTTAAATAAGAGGATGGAATTACATCCATCACCCATCGACAGACGGATGTATGGGCATGTTATTTTAATCTATAGAGATTATTTATTCTACCTAATTGGATTGCCTTCGTGAAACTTAGTGTCCTTGTGCCTTCGTGGCTATTATGCTTAGTATCTTTTGCAACAAAGGCACGAAGGATGCACCAAGGAATGCCAATTCAAACATATCCAGCCAGCTTATACGCCACAAAACCCACCCACTCTTTAATAAGTTTATTCCAGACATTCATCGCTTCTACTTTAGGCACAAATAAAACATCGAGGTGAAATGAGCGTGGGTGGGTGTAGAAGTCTGTGCTAAAAGATTCTAGTGCAACGTCCTGATGCCGATAGCTGGCAAGGGAGCGTCTCATGTGAAAGGCTGACGTGATCAGTAAGCAACTCTCTGCTTTAACGTTCATCGCGTACAGAATTTTCTTTACCTGAATTGCAGATTCTGCTGTGTTACGTGTTTCGTTTTCAAGAATGATAGAATCTTCAGGCACACCCATCAGTATCATAGCGGATTTGAATTTATCCGCTTCTGGCTCCTCCTCACCACTCAATCGGCCACTTCCTCCACTGATCAGTATTTTTTTTATCAATCCTAATTTAAATAACTGAACGGTGTGGGTTACTCGATCGGCACCTCGGGCAAAATATACGCGGTCATTGGGCTCGATAAAAGGAATCGTAGCGCCAGTTAACACAATACCCATTTCGTGAGGGCGCATTGCTGCATAGGGAGTTGCTTTTATCTCCCAAATATTCATCACTTCGTTTGCGAGAAAATCATTGGAAAAAATGAAAAGCAAAATAATGGCAATCCAAAACAACCGCTTCTTCCAGCGCACATTGCGCAACAACGCTGATGTCAACAACATTAAAAAAATAATGGTGAGCGGCATCGTTAGGTAATTCAATGTCTTGGAGAGAAAGAAGAACATGGGGTTAGGTTAGCGGTGATCGGTAATGGTATGTCTTTATCAATTGAGTTCGTTCGCCACGAAGTCTCAAAGGCACAAAGAAGCCACTAAGAAGAAAGTCATTGGTAGCTGTTCTTATTTTCTTTTGATCGGTTTTGATAGCGATTCGGCACCGTCAATAACCATTCGCATTAGATCAAAATAAAGTGAGAGCGCCAATACCAATGTCATCGACCAGATTACACCCGTGTTAAAATAAAACGTGTCAATGTTCTCATTCAAAAAATGTTTGGCCGGCATATAGAATTGTGCATCAAAATCAATCGAATGATCTGGATCCGGGTCTTTATAGATTGGATAAATTTTTTGAATCAGTTTCCCGTTCTTCTCAATAATGCGGTGCATTTCCTGACTATTTTTAACCAATTCAGTTATGGCCTCGTTATGGTAGGCTTGTCTATATTCCTCAAACGCTTTTCCCTGCTCTGCCGATTGCGTCATGTCAAAAATCTTTTTCTCTTTTTGCTTGTCCGCTTTATTATATCGCGCTACATAGTGCTGTTTTAAATTTTCGAGATAGGCTGTTACATCTTTAAAAACAGTTGAATCAAAATGCGCGACATCTAATTTTTCGGCAGCTGCTAACGTCTCTCGTGTTTCCTCCAACTGACTCGAAACTTCGCGTTTGATCAAGGCGAGATTCGATTTTAGCTTCGTTAGCGTACCTTCATCTTTTGCCTGGTATTTACTCAAACAGTACTGAAGCTTTGTCTCCAGTTCCGGAATAAAATAAACTTTCCTGTAATCAGCATCGGCCATTACCTTGTCATACCGATAAAACTCACTTTCAAATTTATTGTCTTTAAACTGCGCCACCATTGCAGCTTCAAATGCCCAGCGCGAAGCCATGAGATCACCCACGAATGGAACCGTTGCTGTGTTCCCAATAACGGGATTGAGTTTATCAAACTTCACCACCACTCCACTCAAAATCAATTGCGGTATAATCAACAAGGGAATTAAAATATAAATGGTGACTGCCGAATTGAAAGCAGAAGAAATATTAAGCCCAAGCAAATTAGCAAAACACGATACGGTGAACATGATAAACCAGTGCTGGAAAAACATACCTTCAATTTGAAGAATGGAATTACCAACCCACACAAACAAAGCGGTCTGGATCGCTGACAAAATAAAAAGAATGGAGATTTTTGAAAAGATATAACTGCTGCGGCTAAGGTGTAAAAACGCTTCTCTCTTTAAAATTTTTCGATCGCGAATAATTTCCTCCGCACTTACTGTAAGCCCCATAAACAACGCCACAATAACGCTCATGAACAAATAAGCGGGGATGTTAAGGTTCTTGCCAAAAATGTAATGGGTGAGTTTAGCATCGTCTACGTTGTGAAAGCGAACAATGAAAGCAAGAATAAACGCCAGCACCGGTGCCTCCAACAAGTTAATGATCATGTATTGCTTGTTGTGAATCTTTGCCTGAATATCACGCATTGAAAACAAGTGGGCTTGCTTCATCCGTGTGGGTATCTCCAACGTTGAATGAGGAACTTCACGTGAAGTTTCTACTGATGTGGGCTTATAGTTTTGTTTGTAAATAGTATTCCATTGTTCAGCACTCATTTTACGCTCGTTGGTAAAATTACCGTACTCATTGATCACCTTTGTCTCGATGATATTGAAAATCTGCTCGGGGTTTACATTGCCGCATTCATGGCATTCGCCTTCCTCACTATTCACTAAATTGATGCTGCGTTTAAAATACACAATAGCATCAACCGGATTACCATAATAAATCTGATAGCCCCCGGTATCTAAGATGAGAAGCTTATCAAACATTTTAAAAATATCAGAAGAAGGCTGATGGATAACTGCAAAGACGAGCTTACCTTTTAATGAAAGCTCTTTTAATAAATCGATAATGTTTTCGGAATCGCGGGAAGAAAGTCCACTCGTTGGTTCATCACAAAAAAGCACAGCAGGTTCGCGTAGCAATTCCAATCCGATGTTGAGGCGCTTGCGCTGTCCACCACTTATTGTTTTCTGTAAGGGTGATCCTACTCGTAAATCTTTTGTTTCCAAAAGACCAAGATCTTCCAATACCTTCATCAATAATGAATGAATCTCTTCTTCCGGTTTATTGGTAAAGCAAAGTTTAGCTGCGTAATACAGATTTTGATAAACGGTTAAATCTTCAATGAGCAAATCATCTTGTGGCACAAATCCGATAACACCTTCAATCAGTTTTGGGAATTTGTGAATATCAATTCCATTAATTAAAACTTGTCCTTGCGATGGTTTCTCTGAACTGTTCAATACATGCAGCAAGGTCGATTTACCAGCACCACTCGCGCCCATCAAGGCAATAAGGTTTCCAGATTCCTCCGCCAGGTTTACATTGCGCAGCCCAAGCTTACCGTTCTTAAACTTGAATGAGATATCTTTTCCTTCAAAGGATAATTTGGGGAAATCACCAAACTTTTTAAACTGATTCAGTAGTTCTCCATAATACACGGGTTCATCTTTATCCCATCGCAGCATGCTACCAATTGCCAGAACAGCAATACGTCCTGATTTTACCGGAACACCGTTCAGATACACATCAGAACCGCCAAGGTATTTTATAAAGTAGAGATCGCATTGCTCAATATGCAGTATTGAAATGAAACCGTTCAAGTGGGCTTTATAGATGTGCTTGGCCTTTTTGAATATGCTGGAAACGGAAGGATCAATTACCAGAATTTTTTCGTGATCCAGTTGAATGGACTCTTGTCCGAGTACAAACGTTTCAATTGAATCAATTTCAGCTTCTGCTATTTTAAAATTTAAGCCGATGGCTTGTACTAACTTTTCCTCCTGTTCAGATATATTTCCATCCGCTTGAATGATGTTGAACAACTCCAGCACAATAACCGCCTTCTGCTTTTGAGTGAGTTCAGGGTTCACTTCGTTGCATAAATCGTTTACCTTTTCTAAATCGGACTTAGCGCCCTCGTTCTTCGGTGGAAGTGCCTGAGTGTATTCATCAAACATTTTTAAATACCTACCCACCGCAGCCTGGCTAAGGTGCTCTTCCAGAAAAATTTTAATCTGGTCACGCTCCTGATGGGTTACTGTATCCTCTTTCGCCACAACAGCAAACAACCGAAGAATAGCCTGAAGTAACGGTTCGCTCATAGGAATTCAATTATGATTTATGCTCAATATAATCAAAGATGATTTGTAAATGGTATAAAAAAATAAGGACTGGTTTTGTACCAGTCCTTATTTTGAGATTTGAAATCAAACGAAAACATTCGCTTAATCTGTAATGCCTTTACGTAACTTTTCAACCGTCTTGGTAATCTCTTCCAGATTCTTATCGGTAAGCACCAAGTCAGCGCGGTTATTCTTGATTTGCTCTTCAATATTCAATGCAACATAGGCTTTCTCAAGATTAGCAAGCTCTGCTACAATAGCAGTAACCGGCTCGGTTTGTTCTACGGCCGATAACATTTTTAATAATTCTGCTACGGATTTCTTTTGCTCCAATATCACACGCATTAATGGAGTAAGTACAAGATTGCGTTTATCATCCGCTAAAATGTTTTTAGGATATGATTTCACAACCCCTGTTGAAATATAGAGTCCTTCGATAAAACTTCCGGCTACAATCAACGATGAAAGTTTATTGCGATTGTCATCCTTCAAAAATGATTCTGTTTTGTGGATAGTCTGATCCAATAAATGAGTCAATGAATCTTTGTTTGAAATATTGGCTTCAAATCTTTTAAGAACCTCTACATCAAAAGAACCAATGATATTAAGGTTATCTGCAAGCGTTTTGCAAGCTCCGAGGTAATCGATCGCTTCCTGCGACTTATCATACGATGACAAATAGCCAATATCAGCAGCATAAACACCCAGGTTAAGGGCAGCCTTGTCGTGTCTTGAGGCATATTGATCTACTTTAGAACGATCACTTAACAAACTTTGGTTAAATTCTGCACCAGTTGCCTGCAAAAGGTATGGGATTTCAGACGGAGAAGGTATGTTGTAGACAACTTCTTCAATTTGCTGCTTAAGGGTTTGGTCTGCCTCGGTAAATTCCTTTGCGTTTTTATCCTTATCGCTGGAAGAGGAACCGCATGATGTCAGCGTAAAGACGATGAATGCGGTGAGATAGAAGTAAATCGGATGCTTGAATTTCATGGTTATTCTTAGATTAGAAGTTCAATTTTAACATATTTTTTAGTGGTTTGAAACCTGCCTTTTATATTTTTAATTGAATTTTCTGATTTTGTAAAAACTTTCTGTATGTTTAACTACACCGTTAAACAAATTAAGACCATGAGCCAGAGCCTGGTGGAAAAGACCATTCTCATCGATGATAGCGACATCGATTTGTTTATTCAAAGGCGCTTTTTGGAAGTCTACAACTTCTCTGATACCCTCGTTCTATACAACTCTGCTGAAGAAGCATTGGGTTGGCTAAAGGAAATGAAGGGCGATGCTGCTCCCGATGTGATCTTTCTCGATTTGAACATGCCTGAAATTGATGGCTTCTCCTTTCTTAACGATTTCAAAAACCTGCCTCAAGAAATACTGGATAAATGCAAGATTGTTGTCTTAACCAGCTCGAACAGCGCAAAAGACCGTGAACAGGCCTTCTCATTCAATAATGTGATTCAGTTTATTACAAAGCCTATCAAACAATCTGATATTGAGAACTTAAAAAACCTGATCAACCATAGCGAACCCGCAAAGTAGGTTTACTAAAAAACAGCAATTGATAATGAACTGATTATCTGGCAAATCATCGGTTAATCATCCTTTTAATCGTCCGGAAGGTTTTTTAATTTCAACCACCATTGTTACTTGTCGCCTCAACTTAATGTCATACGTATGAAAACCAAAGTCATCTTTATTCTTCTTTCTGTAGTCTCTTTTCAGTTTACATGGGCCCAAACCACTAAAAAAGTGCTGGAGCTTCCGGAGTTTAAAGGTATTTATGTGAACTCTAACTATACAGTTTACCTGAAACAGACCAACAAACAGGAGGTAACGGTAGAAGCCCTCACCGAAATTTACTCATTAACCGAAATAAAAGTGGAGAATGGTATTTTGATGATTAATATCGAGCGTAAGCCTGATAGTCCAAACAAGAGCATCTGGGCAAAAATTGACGACATTAAAGTAAACCCCGCTTTGAAGTTGTATGTCAGTGTGAAGAATATCAACGAGCTTCAGGTAAACGGAGGTGGAAAAATCATTTCCGAAAACTCAATTGCTGCCGATTTCATGACCCTTGCTGTTAATGGAAGTGGAAACATGGATGTGGATATAAAAGGAAATACTATAAAAGCAGAGGTGAGTGGGTCAGGCAACATGACCTTGCGTGGATATGCCACTTCTATTGATGCCGTCATTGGCGGCACTGGAAGCATCACTGGTTTTAACTGTGCATTGGAAACTGCGAAAGTAAAAGTAAGCGGAAGCGGAGTATGTGAATTAACCGTGTCAAACAACATCGATGCGCTCGTGCTGGGTAGTGGAAGTGTAAAACATAAAGGCAATACCAAGACTTCTCAAAAGAAAATTTACGGTTCGGGAAGCGTAGACAGAGCGTATTGATTCTAGATGAACTATACGAATAGATTAAATCCTTCTCTTAAATTATGAGAAGGATTTTTTTTAATACCACTCCTCAATTTTCTCCGCAGGCCTCCATTTCGAATCCGGTTCGAAATAATTCCATAAGAGTTTAGAGACGTTGCGCAGCAAAGTGTAACCTTCATTTGATCGTGTCCAACTTTCGTCTTTCTGGTTTTTGGTGATCACACAAAAAACATAATCTCCATGCGGTGCATTCACGAGAACAACTTCTGATCTCGATTGATCAACAGCCCCTTGCTTTGATGCTACTTGAATGTAAGGTGGTATTTGCGAAAGAGCTTCAGTGTCCCAGTAAATGCGAACAAGGTTTCTGTAAATTCTTTCACTGGCACGTTCACTGATTACTTTTCCATCTCTAATTTTCACCAGCAACTCGGCCATCTCACGAGGTGTTGTTTCCCCCCAACCATATTTTGTTCGATTAGCTTCTCGCCCTGGTGTTCTAGAATTGACCCGAGTCGAAAGGAACCCATTTTGTTCTAACCATTCATTAATCGATGTACCGGTTCCTGCTAACGATTGGCACCAAAGGCTTGCCGTATTATCGCTAGTCGTAATCATAAGCATCATGACTTTGCTTAACGAAATTTTTTCATCTTGCTTAAACGATCCTAAAATATCTTCACCTTCATACAGCAAAGAATCTTTATAAGTAAGAATTGTGTGATAATCCATTTCTCCCTTTTCAATTTTATTAAACATACCAATGGTAATCGGTACTTTAATCATTGAAGCTGTAGGGAAAATGGAATCAGCATTAATGGCAACAGTCCTATTTGTTTTAAGATTGCGTACATAAATTCCAACATCACCTTTAAAATCCTTCACCACAGTTTGAAGCTTTTCAGTAAGGGCTTTATCTTCCTTCTGTGCCCGTACGGCAACAGATACAAGTACAAGCATGAATGCAATGCATGTTGGTTTCATAATCGTCTTAATTACCTACAACTTAGTGTCTTTGTGGGTTCATGGCAAATTAATTTTAGTTTTGTACCATGGCCGAGATTGGAAAAGACATTGAGAAAGCAAAGTGGATTT
Source organism: Chryseolinea sp. (assembly GCA_031412655.1). Taxonomy (GTDB): domain Bacteria; phylum Bacteroidota; class Bacteroidia; order Cytophagales; family Cyclobacteriaceae; genus Chryseolinea. The sequence goes on along the minus strand of JANODK010000188.1, from coordinate 58,747 downwards.
TAGAGCAAGGCGATCTCGTGGCCATTCCTACTGAAACTGTTTATGGTCTTGCAGGAAATGCATTAAATGTTGCCTCCATTACAAAAATTTTTGATGTTAAGAACAGACCACACTTTGATCCGTTAATTATTCATGTTCCTGATATTAAGGGGGCAGAGAAGTACGCAGAAGAAATACCGAAACCAGCGAGAGAATTGATGGAACGTTTCTGGCCTGGGCCATTAACGTTGCTTCTCAAACGGAAAAATATAATCCCTGATCTTGTTACCTCAGGATTGGATACAGTCGGTATTCGCTGTCCGAAACATGAATTAACCCAACAACTTTTAACGGAGTTATCTTTTCCGCTTGCCGCGCCCAGTGCAAATCCATTTGGATATGTAAGTCCCACAAAACCCGAACACGTCAACGAACAATTAGGCGATAAAATAAAATACATACTTGACGGAGGTGATTGCACAGTAGGGATTGAATCAACCATCGTTGGATTTGAAGACGACATCCCTACAATTTACCGCATGGGCGGACTAAGTGTTGAGCGTTTAGAACGGATAATCGGAAAGGTTCAAGCGCAAACTCATTCATCATCAAATCCAAAAGCACCGGGTCAATTAAAGAGTCATTATGCTCCATTAAAAAAAGTGATCCTTGGAGATATTGAAAAACTTCTTTTGCAACATTCCTCTTCGCGCGTTGGATTGCTAACCTTCAAAAAAGACTTTCATCATTCACATCAATTCATTCTTTCACCTTCCGCCAACATGGATGAGGCAGCGCAACATCTCTTCACTGCATTACGTGAATTAGATAAAATGCCCATTGATATTATTCTTGTTGAACTTGTTCCGGAGTTAGGTCTTGGCAAAGCCATCAATGACAGATTGATTCGGGCAGCAGCGTTGGGGTAAAAGGTGTTCGTTGATCGTTATTCGTAAACAAGTATTCAAACAGTCAGAAAAATTCTCTATTTTGACCTAATCAAAAATAGAAAGACGCTCATGCAAGAAAAGAAAAAAGTACTCATCTTAACGGGTGGTGGTGATTGTCCGGGATTGAATGCTGTTATACGCGGAATTGCCAAACGTGCACGAAGAGAAAAAGATTGGGAAATATATGGAAGCATTGAAGCATTCAATGGTGTGTTAAACGAACCTCAAGAAATTATCAAGTTAACCAGTAAGCAAACTGCCGGTATTCACATTAAAGGTGGAACGGTTTTAAAAACAACCAACAAAGCAAACCCGATAAAATTTCCGGTGGTTCAAAAAGATGGCTCCACTATTTTTTTAGACCGATCGGATGAATTGGTGAAGAAATTAAAAGCATTAAAGTTTGACGCCATCATTAACATTGGTGGCGATGGTTCACAAAAAATTTCCCAAACGCTACAAGGTAAAGGTATCCCCATGATCGGTGTACCCAAAACAATCGACAACGATCTCTCCGCAACGGATGTTACCTTTGGTTTTCAAACAGCCGTTCAAATTGCCACAGATAGTTTTGACAAGTTAGTGACAACAGCTGAAAGTCATCATCGTGTGATGATCATGGAAGTGATGGGCCGTGATGCCGGATGGATTGCTTTACATACTGCGATTGCCGGTGGAGCAGAAATTTGTCTCATCCCTGAAATTCCTTACGACATTAAAAAATTAGTAAGGCGAATTGAACTGCGATATAAAAAAGGAAGAGGTTTTGCCAACATCGTAATTGCCGAAGGTGCCAAACCAAAAGAAGGGAGCATTACATCATCCGCTGGAGACAAAGGTTCTGAACACGTGCGTCTTGGCGGAGTGGCGTATCAACTTTCTAAACAATTGAAAGATGCAGGATGTCAGGCTGAGATTCGTGAAACGGTTTTAGGTCATGTACAGCGTGGCGGTACACCAGTGGCCTATGATCGTGTACTTGCTTCATTATTTGGTGTGAAGGCTTTTGAATTAGTATTAGAGAAAAAGTTTGGGCAAATGGTGGCCTTAAAGAATAATGAAATAACATCCGTTTCATTCGAGGAAGCCACACGCGATTATAATTTTGTTAAAAAGGATTCGTATTTGGTAAAAGCTGCGAAAGGTTTGGGTATAAGTTTTGGGGATTAAATATTTGTGACACTTATTTGTTTTTGTGAGCACTGAAATCACATCATCTATTCGATCGCCATCATTTATAGTGTGGCTGTTCATTCAAAAGTAGTGGATCAAATAAGCATGTCTGCTTCGATCTTCATTCATCGGAGATGCGCGAAAGACAAATTGCACTCCATAGTTATATAGCATGCGCGCATTTAAAAGCAGGAGGGTCAACCCGCCAGTAGTGGGTTGGCTCTCCTGCTTCTTTTAGCTGACGAGTCACATCCAGCGAGTCGCAGGATGTGACTCGTCAGCTTTCTCTTGCGCGGACTGCGTATGAAGTTCCTAGCAGATTTTATGTTCCGCGCATCTGTACGCTCTGAGTTACGCGCAGCACTTCAACGAATCAATGAATTTTTAATCATTTGCTTTTGAAAATCTAACGGCTATTAATTTCTCAGCTTTTATGTTTCTCCGCCTGCTTCTTCAATTCCTGGAGTTCCGTAATATCAGTTTGTATTCCCAGCAATCCGGTTTGATCAAGGTGTGGAATGTAGAATGCCATTTTGGTACTCTTCAATGTTTTAGTTTCGCCATGAAGCGTCTCATCGAAAATATAGGTTTCGCTTCCCTTCTTGATAATAGCAAGTTCCTGATCGCGCCAGTCTTGTGCTGTCTTGGCATCAACAAAATCAAAATCACTTTTACCAATCAGCTCATCAACACTCATGTTGTGTGCCTTGGCTACGATAGTATTCACCAACGCCATCTTGCCATCTTTATCTTTAAGGAAAACCTTGTGCGGAAGTTGATCTAAAATTCCGAGCAGTGTCGTTTTATACTTCTGCATATACGTTATCAACTCATCATTCTTCTGCTTGTCCTCTTTTTTGATCGTTTCAATTTCTTTCAGCTTCATTTTCAATTGATCTTCTTTTTCATTGGACTGAATTAACATGCCTTCCAACTCACGGCCCTTCCGTCCCATCTCCTCTTGCGTAGCTTGCAGCTCTTCCATGTTCTGACGCATCTCTTCTTCCTGAGCATGCATCACTTCCGATTGCTGTTGTGATTGATCTAAAAGTATTTTCATTCGAGCTGAAACTTTTGCTCCAATAATAGCAGACGCTACAAACTCACCCGCCTTCTCCAGAAAATCCATTTGATACGGTTCAAAGAAATGAAACGAAGCCAGTTCCAGTATTGCTTCTGTTTTATCATTATACTTTAATGGAATGATACATAAACAAGTCGGTGTGGCATGACCAAGACCAGATGTAATTTGCAGATAGTCGGGAGGTACTTGCTTTAATACAACAGGTTGACCTTCTAAATAAACCTGACCTACCATACCATTACCAATCTCAATTCTCTTTTCTATGAATTTCTTTTTGTCAAAAGCATAGCAGGCTACCAACTCCAAAAACTGATCGCTTTCTGTTTCATCATTCAACACAAACAAACTGCCTTGCTGGGCATTCATGTATTGTGCTAAAAACTTGGTAGCTTCTTCTGAAAGTTTTGTAAGGTTGGCCTGATGGTTTCGAACCAACTGAGAAAATTTAGTTAAACCTTCATTCACCCAAAACCTTCGTTCATCTTCTTGCTTGGCAACAATCATTTGATCGCGCATTTTTATTAATTCACCTGCAAGATTGTTAGCATTCTTTACACTGTTTGTTTTATCAAGTCCCTCCCATTGCACTTCGTAGTTTTTAGAAGTTATGCCTTTCACAAATTCTGAAGCTTTCTTAAAGTTACCGATTGAATTTTCAATTACCTCTTTCGGATTTTTAACCGTGAGTTCGGTTCCCGGATCAAACAAAAATTTTCTATTGTTTTCCTCTAACTCAACCAGTAAGCTTCGTCTATCCTTCATCTCCCTTCGCGTTATGAAAATAACAAAGGCCAAGGAAGGAATACCAAGTAAAACCAAAATGACTTGAATGATAATATTCCGATTCAATGCAGCTTCATAATCCGTTTGAGCTTTTAAAATCTGAGCATCCTCATACACGATATGATTAGCCAAAAAAGGTGCAAACAGGTTCCATAAATCGTACCCCTTATCCTGATTCAACATCCTCAAAAAAACCTTCATGCTATCTTGCTCCGCCTCTTTCTTCATCTGCCTTGAAAAGGCTACATAGTCATCAATTCCCTTTCTTATTTTCTCAAACTTGGCAATACTAGTATCCAGCTTTTGAACCTTAAATAGACTGTCCAGCTTTCTAAGATTTAATTCATTAGCCTGAATAGCCGACATCATCGGACTTAGAAGTTGTTCGCTCTTTGTTAATGCATATCCTCGTAAGCCCAGATCCACTTGTCTGAGTGTTACTGAAAAGATCATGTCCATACGCTGCTTCACTTCTTCAGCTTGCATCTTTAGTTGTGTCGTCTCAATAATCTTTCTTTTATTGAGCCCAGTGAATGTGGCGCCCAGCACAATCAAAATCATGAGCGTAATCATGCTCACCATTACCACGTTCTCCTTGAATATCGTATTCAACTTTTTCATATTCTCACCATTCGTTTTTTTGAACTATCCACCAAGCAGCCTTTAACTAACTCTCTTCCTTTTTTGTATAGCCGGTCAACCAAAGCAAAACTCAATTACTTCTTGAGACTTTAGAGGCGGGTAACAGAAAAGGACGAGGCTACATGCAATATAAACAACTGGAATTCGAAATCCCGCTAGTTTATATCGAATTAAAACGATTGCGGAAAAGCTCGCGCTTAAATATGGGGCAGAGTCCGGCATGATTCGTAAATTTCGCTTTACAACAAAACCAGACTCATGAAAACCATCAACGACATCAATTTCAATGGCAAGCGTGCTCTTATCCGTGTAGATTTTAATGTGCCGTTAGACAAGAGCTTTAATGTGACAGACGATAACCGCATTCGTGCTACAGTTCCAACCATTACTAAAATATTAAAAGACGGAGGAAGCTGTATTTTGATGTCGCATTTGGGAAGACCGAAAGAAGGACCGGAAGATAAATATTCATTGAAGCATACCCTTAAAACAGTTGAAGCCCTATTCGGAAAACCTGTGAAGTTTGCGAGTGATTGTATTGGTGATGATGCGTACGCTTTATCAGCCGCATTAAAGCCAGGCGAAATATTAGTATTGGAAAATCTGCGCTTCTATAAGCAGGAAGAAAAAGGTGATCTTGCCTTTGCAGAAAAACTAAGCAAGCATGGTGATGTATATGTTAATGATGCATTTGGTACTGCACATCGGGCACACGCATCAACCACAATTGTGGCGCAGTTCTTTAAAGACAAATGTGCTGGCTTTGTGATGGCTGCCGAATTAGACAATGCGAAGAAAGTATTGGAGAATGCAGAGAAACCTTTTGTTGCCATTATGGGAGGAGCAAAAATTTCAGATAAGATTTTGATCATTGAAAAAATGTTGGATGCTGTAGACCATCTTATTATCGGTGGTGGCATGGCCTATACTTTCTTTAAGGCAATGGGCGGAAGCATTGGTAACTCATTAGTAGAAGTCGATAAACTTGACCTTGCCAAGGAGCTGATTCAAAAAGCAAAATCCAAAGGTGTTGAACTTCATTTACCAATTGATTCAATTGTTGCTGATAAATTTGATGCGAATGCTAACACGGATATATCAAACAACAATTCCATTAAAGATGGTTGGATGGGATTGGACATCGGTCCGCAAGCCAGTGTTGTATTCTCAAAAGTAATTGAAGAATCAAAAACCATATTATGGAACGGACCGATGGGTGTGTTCGAAATGGAGAAATTTGAAAAAGGAACAAGAACCATTGCCGAGGCAGTTGTGCGTGCTACTTCGAATGGAGCGTTCTCCTTAATTGGAGGTGGTGATTCAGCTGCAGCGGTAGCCAAGTTTGGATTTGAAGATAAAGTAAGTTACGTATCCACGGGAGGTGGAGCGCTATTAGAGTATTTTGAAGGTAAAGTTCTGCCTGGCGTAAAAGCCTTAGAATAAACCTTAAGGATCATCTTTAAAATTTATAAGAGTGGCAATCTGAAATACATTGCATTCAGGTTGCCACTATTTTTTATATCTATTCCAAGAACTTTATTTCCACCCTACGATTCATTTCTCGTGCTCCTTCTGTAACGCTCTGCACCAAAGGTTTACTCTTTCCATAAGCAAATGTTTCAATGCGCGATAAAGAGATACCATGATCAATTAAATAAGAAGCAACCCGCTTTGCACGATTTGAAGAGAGTGCAAGATTATATGCATCATTCCCCTGATCATCGGTGTGACCAGAGAGTGCTACTTTGTTAGAAGGGTTTTTCTTCAACCAACTTACCACACCATCCAATTCTGAAAATGAAGATGATCGCAAAGTATACTGATCAAATTCAAATTGAATATTTTTAAGGATGTACGTTTTATCCAATTCAACTTGCTCTTGTTTAAACTCAGAAACGACTTCAGCAATTTGATTTTGTGGCGTATTAAACAACGGCACAATTTTCACTTCATCAATATAATAGTATGCACTCTTCTCCAGCATACTTTGCTGCACCGGACTAAACCGAATAAAATAATGATGCGTAGTTTGGTTGTCAAAGAAATTACCAATAGTTACATATTGCTCGCCTCCTTTTGCACGATACTCTTTGCGAGCAGTTTCCCAATAACCGGTTTCTTTTGTCAGGGCTGAATCCTGAATGATGGAAAGTGTTGGTTGAGCTGAGATTACCTGGTCATGTTTTGCATTTATTAAACTATCCGTCAACATCAAACCAATACGATCAATCGAATACTTTGAGTACGATGAGAGTTTATAGTGAAATTCAATTTCATAAAGAGAATCCTTCAGCAATGTTGAAGTTAATTTACATTGAAGGTATTCGCGGTAATTATTGTCTTTATTCATCCACAGATAAACTCCAACATAACCTTTGCCTTCATAGGGATCGGAAACTCCTGCCCAGTTATGTGGCACATCGGCTTCACCAATACTACAAACATTAAAATTATCAGGTGTTCCTAAATTTGCTGATCGCCAATGCCTCACCCGAAACTCATGGGCTGCCTGACTAAAATCTCCGGGACAAACATCATACTCTTCAAAGCTTGGATTCGGAACTAAGTTTTGTGCAGAGCTTGAAATTGTGCCCAACAACATTCCATTAAATATAACCAGACGGAAAACTTTACGCATCGAAAAGGATTGTGTCTTAATCATACTTCTTGACTTCAATCTGATACAACGTATCAACGTGCTCTCTTCGCATACCCTTGAAAATTTATTTATGCATCCAGAAAAATGTAGTCGGTTTATTAAAGGTAATTAATCTTACTTTATAATGTTCCCTTTAATTAGGGGTTCCATCATTACTATATTCTGAGTTCAATCATAAGTACTTGGGATTATTCCTATCATTATTTCTACCTTTAATCGTATAGCCTAATAAATTAAATTTACCCGCGCAAATCTCAATCTCTCGGTGTGAAAAAAAAGAATAACAGTATTTCATTTCATTTCAAACAATTTACTGTGCATCACGATCGATGCACCATGAAGGTAGGTACTGATGCCGTATTGCTTGGTGCGTGGTTAAATGTAATGCATGCCAATCGCATACTTGATATTGGTACTGGCTCTGGTGTAATTGCATTGATGCTAGCACAGCGCTCATCTGAACATGTACATATTGATGCCGTAGAAATTGAACCTCAGGATGCCTTACAAGCAAAAGAAAACATTTTAAACTCACCATGGCCAAATCGCATTTCAGTGTATGAACTTCCCATCCAACAGTTTACATCTGAACTCAGATACGATCTGATTGTTAGTAATCCTCCCTATTTCAATAATAGTTTTCAGCCACCCGATAAAAAACGTTTACATACACGGCACACCGTTTCATTAGACTTTACTGAATTGCTCTCATCTGTTGTTCGATTACTTAAACCCGAGGGAAAGTTTAACCTCATTTTACCTTTCTCTGAAGGACTTGAATTTATTGATTTGGCAAAACAGCATGCTCTGTTTTGTTCACGACAATGGAGCTTTCGTCCGAGAGAAGAAAAACCAATTGAGCGCTGGTTATTAGAATTTCAACTGAAATCAACCAAAAAGGAAGAAGGTGAGATCATTCATTACACAAAGGCTGATCAGTGGACGGAGGATTATAAAAATCTCACAAAAGACTTCTACTTAAAGCTGTAAGACATAAAGGCTTGACTAAAGTCTATGAATCTTCCATTGATTCAAAATTGACTCTCCAGTGAAACTATTCTAACTGATTATCAATTAATTACGAATAAAATAATATTTGTTTAAACATATATATTTAATCTTGCGTTACACCGTCATTAACAAACACAAAAACCAAATCATGAAAAAAATTACAGGATTATTCGCAGTGTTGTTCCTTGCCGGAACCGCATTCGCTCAGACGACATGGTCAATTGACAAAAACCACTCAAAGGTTGGTTTTAACGTTACGCACATGGTTGTTTCGGAAGTTGAAGGAAATTTCAAAGATTTTGAAGGTAAAGTAATTAGCAAGACAGAAGATTTTAATGGTGCTGAAGTAGAGTTTACTGCGAAGGCAAGTTCTGTCAACACAGAAAACGAGATGCGCGATGGTCACTTAAAGTCAGACGACTTTTTTAATGCCGAAAAATTCCCTGAAGTAAAATTCAAAGGAGCGTTAGTAAAAGAAGGTGGCAAATATTTATTGAAAGGAAAACTTACCCTGCGTGATGTTACGAAAGATGTTACATTTGATGTTACCTATGGTGGTACAATAAACACAGGCAAGGGTTACAAAGCTGGTTTCAAATTGACTGGCAATATTAACCGTCAGGATTATGGATTGAAGTGGAGCAAGAGTGTTGAAGCAGGTGGTCTTGTTGTAAGTGATGACGTACAATTGATCGTAAAAATTGAGCTTGACAAAGCGAAAGCATAAAATCTAAAAGGCTCTCGTAAATGCGGGAGCTTTTTTTATATATGAATATTGAATCAGAAATAAAACAAGAAAAATTTTCAAGCCAACATCAAAAGGCGGTGATCAATCTCATCTATACTGCAAACTGGCTGACCAGTCGTCAACAAGATTTTTTCAAGCCCCATAATATTACCGGGCAACAATTCAACATTCTTCGAATCTTAAAAGGTCAGCATCCAAAGACTATATCGGCTACCGAAATAAAAGCGCGCATGCTGGATAAGAATTCAGATGTATCCAGGCTCTTGGATCGATTGGTTAGCAAAAATCTAATTGTGAAAAAAGCGTGCCCAAACGATAGACGCGCTGCCGATGTAAGCATTACTGAAGAGGGACTTATTCTTCTAAAAGCAATTGACAAGCAACAAGAAGATATGGATCATATCCTATCTCTTAGCGAAACGGAAGCTAAACAGTTGAGTGATCTTCTCGATAAAAGCCGGGGCTCTTAGATCTTCTTCAATTCATCCTGCACAAATGCCATCAGTTCGTGAATGTACTCGCGACTGAAATCAAATTTAATATTCGCTGCTTTATAGATTTCGGGTATCGAACGAAGGTATCCTAACTTCAATGCGTTTTGATATCCTTGCAATCCTTTTGCATTATCGTTTCTGTAATTTCGCCACACTGCAATAGCACCCAATTGAGCCATGCCATATTCGATGTAATAGAATGGTACTTCATATAAATGCAATTGTTTTTGCCATAGGTAATCCTTTGCTGGTTGCAACCCTGACCAATCTGCTACTGTATCGGCAAAGCGATCAAAGATTTCATTCCATTTCTCTCTTCGAATTTCCAAGCTGTGCCCAGGATTCTCATACAACCAATGTTGATATTGATCAATGGTGGCAACCCACGGTAATGTTTCAATAATATCTTCGAGGTGCTCACGCTTTGCGCGTTTCAACTCTGCTTCGTCCGTAAAAAATACATCCCAATGATCCATCGATATTAATTCCATTGACATTGATGCGAGCTCTGCTACTTCAGATGGTGTGGATTTAAAATCATTCAAATCTAAATCACGCGTTAAAAAATTATGAATAGCATGACCACCTTCGTGCATAATGGTTACCATGTCGCGCAAAGTAGAAGTAGCATTCATGAAAATGAATGGAACACCAATTTCGGCAAGAGGATAGTTATATCCACCGGGAGCTTTTCCTTTCCGGGATTCTAAATCCAGATGTCCCATTTCTTTCATGATGGACAAACACTGTCCGAGGAAAGGATCAATCTTTGTGAAAACTTCAATGGTCTTATCGGTTAATTCTTTTCCAGTGGTGAAAGGTTTCAATGCTTCGCGTCCTTCCGGATCAACTGCTTTATCCCACGGTCTTAAGTCAGCTACCTTCAACGCTGTTTTTCTTTCCAACGCTAGTTTATTTAACATCGGTACCACTTCATGCTCTATGGCATCGTGAAAATTAAAACAGTCCTTTGGTGTGTAGTCAAATCGGCCAAGCGACTTGAACATGTAATCGCGAAAGTTTGTAAATCCTGCATTGATCGAAACTTGATGACGCAATTTGATAAGCGTTGAGAAAAGAGAATCTAATGTCTCCTTATCTTGTAATCTTCTTTCTACTATTTTATGATACACCTCTTCCCTGTTCTTTCTATCGATTGACATAAGAAGAACAGAAGCTTGCTGAAGTGTTAATTCTTTATCCTCTACCGTTACCATCATGGCTCCTGATAGCTCGGCATACTTTTGTGTTTCGGTGTTTATCTCTGTGTACAATGGTACGTTCGCTTCCTGGAAAATTTCGATTTCCTTTTTCAGACTGCGAATCATTATATCGTAGCCTTCAAGATGCGCAAGCTCCAAAAGAAAAGAAGATGACGCTGCTTTCTTATTTAACTGATCGGAAACCGGTGCAATTTGTGGTTGAATGTTTTGAACGAAATCCTGGTAGGCTTTTTTATTCACTTCATTCTCGGTGTAGCACGTCATGTTGATGTAGCGCCAGGCCATATCTTCGCCAATAACCGATTCCAGTTCACTTCTATCCTGGAACCATTTTTTCAAATCGCTCACTGAATGAAGATTTCGTTCCAAAAGATTATCGAAGAAAGGCTTCAATACATCCCATGATGAAACGGAGAAATCTTCAGGTAAAAACTTACGGGTTGGACGGGTTGGAATTTCCAATGCTACTGCCATGCTTAATTGATTTTAAAAGGAATGCAAAATACTAAAATGTACACATCAACACCTAGAACAAAACTGAAGTATAATGGTTCTTTGATTTTTTTCAGGGCTAAAGCCTCAAAATTGGTATGTTATAACCATTGGCTTAAGCCAGTGGTTATAAGTAAAAAAATAAACTGAACTTTAGTCGTTACTATAACATTAACCAAGCAATTTCCTTTCAGCATTCTCCACCTTTTCAAAAGAGAATTTTTGGCAAACGTCTTTCATCATACCTGAAATCTCATCAAGGCAGAGATTACCTATGCTTCCTTCATGCGTGTGATTCAATTCTGTTGAATAGGTAAAGTCGCCCTTCTCGATAGCGACTCCAACTTGTTTGTAAGCATCGCGAAACGGAATTCCATTGAGCACGAGTTTGTTTACTTCTTCTACACTGAATAGGAATTTATACTTTTCATCTATGAGGATATTATCCTTCACTTCAATATTGCTCAACATCAAATTTGCCATGCGGAGACAATCCTTCAAGCTTTGAATTGCAGGGAAAAGTTTCTCTTTAAGCAATTGCATATCGCGATGATATCCTGAAGGAAGATTTGCCGTAAGCAAGGCAATATCATTTGGCAAAGCAATAATCTGATTGCATCTGCCGCGGATCAATTCAAAAACATCCGGATTCTTTTTGTGTGGCATGATGCTGGAACCCGTAGTCAACTCATCCGGAAAACGAATGAATCCAAAATTTTGATTTAAGAAAAGACAAGCATCCATTGAAAGTTTTGCCAATGTAGCAGCAATGTTTGATAATGAACTCGCTACAATTCGCTCTGCTTTACCTCTGCCCATTTGAGCATACACCACATTATAATTCAAATCATCGAAGCCCAACAATGTAGTTGTCATTTTGCGATTGAGTGGGAACGATGAACCATATCCCGCTGCTGAACCCAATGGGTTTTTATTTACGATACGATACGCTGCTTCAAGTGTAACAATATCATCAACTAAACTTTCTGCATAGGCGCCAAACCACAAACCAAATGATGATGGCATGGCCAATTGTAAATGGGTGTAGCCTGGCAAAAGATGATTCTTATATTTCTCGCTTTGTTGAAGGAGAAGTTCAAACAAGACATTAACGGCTTTTACAATTTCTTTTATCTCAGTACGCAAAAACAATTTAACATCCACCAACACCTGATCATTGCGAGACCGGCCACTGTGAATCTTCTTTCCTACATCACCAAGCACTCGCGTTAGCTCCAATTCAACCTGAGAATGAATATCTTCTACCCTTTCTTCAACTTTAAAATTTCCCGACTCAATTCTCTTGTAAATATTCTTTAGTTCTACGGAAAGTAATTTCAATTCAGCGGCAGTCAACAATCCAATCGACTCCAGCATGGCGATGTGAGCGAGCGAGCCGAGCACATCAAAGCGCGCCAAATACATATCCATCTCCTGATCTTTACCAACGGTAAATTTCTCTACCTCTAATAATAATGCTTTTTCTTTTTGCCAGAGTTTCATTTACTAATATTTTAGATAATTCTTAACCGCAGAGGATGCGGAGATACGCAGAGTCAATACATTTTTTTTAAATACCCTAAGGGAATCAATTCCTTAAGCTAAATTCTCTGCAAACCTCAACGTCCTCTGCGGTTTATTTGCATTTGTTCGTTTCAAATAAATAGAACTCCTTTTTAAACGATTACATTTTCAAGTAACCGAATATACGTATCAATTCCTTTTGCTATCTCATCCACATAAATAAACTCATCAGCAGAATGCGAACGAGCTGAATCACCAGGACCAATCTTCACAGAAGGAACGGGTATCATCGCCTGATCGGATGTTGTTGGTGAACCATAAGATTTAAGTCCAAGCTTATTCGCTGACTGAACAAGCGGATGATCCAACGCAATACCCGAAGATCGCATGCGAAGGGAACGTGGAGTTACATCGCACGTTACATTTTGTTTAATAATCTCCAGTGCCTCTTCTAATGTGTAAGCATCTGTTACCCGAACATCAACTGTAAACTTACATTCTGATGGAACAACGTTGTGTTGACTACCAGAATTGATAATGGTAACAGACATCTTCATTTCACCCAACGTTTTGGAAATTTTTGGATAAGGAAATGTTCTAAACCATTCAATATCAGGAAGTGCAACATAAATAGCATTGATACCTTCTTCGCGTGCAGCGTGGCCTGGCTTACCTTTCGCGAGGCAATCCAACACCATCAGCCCTTTCTCGGCTGTTGCGATATCACAAAGTGTAGGCTCGCCCACAATAGCAAAATCAATTGGAGTTAATGCAGACCAAATACTCTCCACTCCTCCTGTTCCTGAAATTTCCTCCTCAGCAGTTGCAGCCATTACAATATTATACTTGAGATCACTTCGGTCAAAGTAATGAAGAAATGTACAGATTAATGAAACCAACGGTCCGCCAGCATCATTGCTTCCCAATCCAAAGAGTTTACCATCAATAATTTCTGGTTTGAATGGATCTCTTGTGTAACCTGGATTTGGTCGTACTGTATCATGATGAGAGTTCAATAATACAGTTGGTTTGTCTACGCTGAAATATTTATTCTTTACCCAAATGTTATTCGCTCTTCTATACGTATGCACTCCCTGTTGCTCAAAAAAATCTTCGATAATAGAAGCTACTTCATCCTCCTCTTTACTAAAAGAAGGAGTAGCGATTAATCGCTGAAGAAGATTTAATGCTAACGTAGGAAGATTTTCTCTTGTCATATCGAGTTGTCGAGTTCCGGGTTTAAAGTTTCGAATTACCCGATCCTTTTATAATGTAATCAATGTACCTTCAGTTTCTTGTCCGGTATTTTTTACCAGATCACCCGCTTCACCAATCAATACTTCCTTCACACCTGCCTGAATAGCTGCGTAAGCATTTTCAAGCTTGGGTAAAATACCATCAGCAAAAACTTGCTTTGTCAGTAGCTCTGTATATAATCGTTTGGGTAAATGGCGAATAACGGAATCCAGTTTGTTTACATCTTGCAGCACGCCCTTCTTTTCAAAACAAAAAATCAAGCGCACATCAAAATGTTTACTAAGTGCAACGGCCAATACCGATGCAATGGTATCAGCATTTGTATTTAACATCTTTCCATCAGCATGCGTTAGTGGCGCGAAAACAGGTGTTGTATTTTGCTTCAATAAAAAGTAAAGCAACGCGGTGTTAACTGAATCTGTTTTAATATCACCTACATATCCATAATCCACATCCTTTACCGGACGCTTGACTGCCTTGATCATATTTCCATCCGCACCGGTTACACCCAATGCATTGCAATTCATTTGCTGTAATTGCGCAACGATTTGTTTATTCACCAGACCGCCATACACCATCGTGACAAGATCAAGCGTTGCCGCGTCTGTAATTCTTCGTCCGTTTAAATAGTTAGATTCGATGCCTAACTGATCACCAATCTTCGTTGCAATTTTTCCACCACCATGAATTAAAATTTTCGGTTCTTTAATCGAGGCAAAGTTTTTCAAGAACGAATCCAACTGAATTGGATTATCCAATACATTACCTCCTATCTTGATGATGAATAATTTGTTCATGTTTCTTTTAATCGTTATTTGCTACTCTAAATCGCAAATCAATAGTCAATAATCAACAATTTAAAATCATGTCTATTTATTATTGAGTATGTCACTTAACACAGCTTGTGCTGCCCATACTCGATTGGATGCCTGCTGTGTTACAATGCTATTGGGGCCGTCCAATATTTCATCACTCAATTCTACATTTCTGCGAACTGGCAAGCAGTGCATCACTTTTGCATTATTGGTAAGCTGAAGCTTTTTATTGGTCATCATCCACTGCGGATCATTGCAATAAATTCTTCCGTAGTCAACGTACGTACTCCAATTCTTTACGTAGACAAAATCAGCATCCTTCAATGCTTCTGTTTGATTTTGTGTGATGGTAGCGCCTTTAGTAAAACGCTCGTCCAGTTCATAATCTTCCGGATGAGTAATCACAAAATCAGCCTGACCCCAGGCATTGATCCATTCCGCAAAACTATTGGCAACACATTGAGGTAACGCTTTTACATGAGGTGCCCAAGTCAGTACAATTTTTGGTTTCCTCTTTTCCTTAAATGTTTCAGTGATGGTGATTACATCTGTGAGACTTTGCAACGGGTGAACAGTAGCACTTTCTAAACTAACTACCGGAATCCCCGAGTACTTTATAAATTGATTGATGTACAATTCACTGTAATCATCCACTTTGTTTTGTAACGAAGGAAATGTGCGAATGCCTAAAACATCAAAATACTTTCCAAGAATTGGTGCAGCATCTTTAACGTGCTCCACTGTGTTACCACTCATGATGGCCTCATCTTCAAACTCCAATGCCCATCCATCCTGACCAACATTAAATACGATCACCTCCATTCCCAAATTCTGTGCTGCCAACTGCGTACTCAAACGCGTGCGCATACTTGGATTCAAGAATAACAAACCGAGGCGCTTGTTAGTACCAAGTCCTCTGTCCAAATATGGGTTTGCCTTATATGCCAATGCTTGCTTGACTAATTTGTCAATATCAGAAACACTAGGGACGGAGATAAAATCTTTCATTTTAATTCTTCTTTCAATGCTGTTAAAAAAATATCAATTTCACTTTTTTGTAAAGCAAGCGAAGGTAAAAGTCGTATTGTATTAGGCTTTGCTTCGCCTGTGAATATTTTGTGCTTCATTAAAAGATCATTGCGCACAGATTTTTTTTCTTCCGGAAGATCGAAACCGATCATCAATCCACGACCGCGCACATCTAGTAATGTAGAAATCTTCTTTAGTTCATTAATGCAATATGTCCCCAGAGTTTCCGCATTCTTCAAGAGCTGTTCCTGTTCCATTACTTCTAATACGGACAGACAAGCAACAGCAGCAAGATAGTTACCTCCGAAGGTTGTGCCAAGCATTCCGCTCCATGGTTTGATATCACCTTGAATTAAAACTCCACCCACAGGAAAACCATTACCCATACCTTTGGCCATGGTGATTAAGTCGGGTTTGATATCTGCGTACTGATGCGCAAAGAATTTTCCTGTGCGACCATAACCCGATTGAATTTCATCGAGTATTAGCAGTGATCCATTCGCCTTGCATTTCTTTTCAAGGAATTTTAAAAACGAATCATCGGGTAACTGAATTCCTCCAACACCTTGGATACCTTCAATGATTACTGCTGCTACATCATTCTGCAATGCGTCAGAGATAGCTGTTTCATCGTTCATGTTCACGAAAACAATTTCATGACCTGCATTGAATGGTGCTACAATTTTTGGATTATCCGTAGCAGCCACAGCTCCAGAGGTACGTCCGTGAAATGCTTTTTTAAAAGCAATGACTTTCTTTCGTCCTGTTACAAATGATGCAAGCTTCAATGCATTCTCATTCGCTTCTGCTCCAGAGTTACACAAAAAGAGTTGGTAATCCGGGTAACCAGAAAACGTTCCAAGCTTCTCTGCTAATTTTTCCTGCAAAGGATTTTGAACACTGTTTGAGTAAAATGCAATCTTACCCAACTGATCAGTCAATGATTTTACATAATGTGGATGCGAATGCCCGATTGAGATTACAGCATGACCACCATAGAGATCAAGATATTTTTGTCCGTTATCATCCCAAAGCCATGAGCCTAATGCTTTGGCAGGTGTGATGTTGAATAACGGATATACGTCAAATAATTTCATGTGTAAAAATTAAACCTCACCCCCAGCCCCTCTCCGGAAGAGAGGGGAGGCCTGACTAAAAAACAATGCTTTTTAATTTTAGTCCGGCAGACTCATCTAAGCCAAACATCAAATTCATATTTTGAACGGCTTGGCCGGAAGCTCCTTTTAACAAATTATCAATCGCACAGTGAACAACGAGTTTATCGCCTTCTTTCTCTAGTGCAATTAAAGCTTTGTTTGTATTGACTACTTGTTTCAAGTCAATCATCTCATGGGAAAGAATCGTGAAAGGATGAGTCTTGTAAAAATCATGAAATAGTTTCTCAACTTCGACAAGAGATGCTTTTATCGTAATACAAGAGCTAACATAAATACCTCTCGTAAAATCACCACGCCATGGAATGAAGTTGATCGACTTGGCATATCCGGTTTGAAGTTGCCCAATCGTTTTCGTTATTTCTTTAATGTGTTGGTGCGTTAATGTTTTATATGCAGAGATGTTATTTGCTCTCCATGTGAAGTGTGTGGTGTCTTGCAACTTTTGACCCGCGCCTGTTGATCCTGTAATTCCAGTGGTATACACATCACCCAACCATCCAACTTTTGCCAATGGCGCTAACCCTAATTGAATAGCCGTAGCGAAACATCCAGGATTTGCAATGTTCGATGCTTTCTTAATCGCTTCACGATTTACTTCAGGAAGTCCATAAACAAATTCTCTCCCTTCAACTTGTTCGCCCAATCTAAAATCCTGACTTAAGTCGATGATTTTGATAGTGGCATTGATTGGATTTTCTGTGAGGAATTTTTTACTCTCTCCATGTCCGAGACAAAGAAAAATTACATCGACATTTTGTTCGATGGTATCCGTGAAAGTAAGTTTTGAGTCACCGATCAAATCCGGATGAGAAGTATGAAGCGGGTTACCTGCATTACTTCTGCTATGAACAAATACAAGTTCTGCTTGAGGATGGTTAAGCAACAGTCGCATCGTTTCACCTCCTGTGTAACCTGCACCTCCAATAATTCCTACTTGTATTTTCTTCATTACAATTTAATTTTGGCCTCACCCTAAATCCCGCTTCGGTGGAGATAGACTTTCTTAGTTGTTTTGTTTTTTAACTTGATGATAAATCATTACCTGATTGCCAAATATTTTAGTGAAGCCTCTCACATCAACTCCTGTCCAACCTAAATTCATCTCACCATATTTACCAAACTTCGATGACATCAGATCATTGTCTGATTGAATGCCCAATACTTGATAGCGATATGGATACAATTGAATGTGTACTGTACCCGTTACTTGTTGTTGTGAGTTGGTTAAGAACGCTTCGATATCACGCATGATAGGATCAAGGTATTGACCTTCGTGCAACCAGTTGCCATAAAATTGCGCAAGCTGATCTTTCCAACTGAGTTGCCATTTGGTGAGCACGTGTTTCTCAAGTGCATGATGCGCCTTCAACACGAGTATCGGTGCCGCTGCTTCAAAACCAACGCGGCCTTTTATTCCAATAATAGTATCGCCAACATGTATATCGCGACCTATTCCATAAGGACCCGCGATTGTTTGAAGATGTTGAATTGCTTCCGTTGGATGATCAAATGCTTTTCCATTTACCTTTCTCAATTCACCCTTCTCAAAATCCAATACCACTTCTTCGTTTCCGGTCTCTGTTACCTGTGTAGGCCACGCCTCTTCCGGAAGCATACCTAATGAATTCAAAGTTTCTTTTCCGCCAACTGACGTTCCCCATAAACCCTTATTAATAGAGTACATGGCTTTCTCGAAATTCATCTGCACACCTTTCGACTTGAGGTAAGCGATTTCTTCTTCACGCGAAAGTTTCAATTCACGAATCGGTGTGATAATCTCTATGCCTGGAACCAAAATATTTAGCACCATATCAAAACGTACCTGATCGTTACCTGCGCCTGTGCTTCCGTGTGCTACTGCATCGGCTTTAATTGCCTTTGCATAGTTCGCCACAGCCAAAGCTTGCGACATACGTTCTGCACTTACACTTAATGGATAGGTATTGTTCTTTAATATGTTTCCGTAGATGAGGAATCGAATTACTGTTTCATAATAATTCTTTGTTTCATCAACAGACTTATGCGATGCCACACCCAAACTTTTCGCGCGCGCTTCAATGGCCTTTAATTCAGCATCGTCAAAACCGCCTGTGTTTACGGTAATGGTATGGACTTCATAGCCTTTGTCTTCACCTAAATACTTTACGCAGTAGGAAGTATCCAATCCACCGCTAAATGCTAATACTACTTTCTTTTTCATTTTATAGTCTACCAAAAGAATATGCTGAGAAATGATTTTCGTTTGTCTGAGAAGTCACCATCGCTGTCTTTTTTTCTCAATGTTTTGAGAAGAACATACTGCTTGAAATGAACCCAGCGCTCGAACAACTTAAAGTTACCTTTAAACTTACGATGTTTATGCGTATGCGACTCGTCTTCTGGAACAAGTACTGCCTCTGCTTTTCTTACTCTAGCCTCTTCAATTTTCTTAGCAGCTTCCTCGGGATCGAAAAGCATGGCGGTACACATGCAGTTCTTTCGCTCCTTGCTCATCAGGATTTCGTAGTTCACACAGCTCTTGCAGCCCTTCCAGAATTCTTCATCAGTTGTCAACTCCGAATAGGTAACAGGTTCATAACCCAAATCTGAATTGATCTTCATCACGGCCAAACCCGTAGTGAGTCCAAAGATTTTGGAGGTAGGATATTTTTCACGCGACAACGCAAATATTTTTTGTTTGATCTCGGTAGCGACTCCCGTCTTTCTAAAAGCAGGTGACACAATCAAACCCGAGTTGGCCACGTACTTTCCGTGCTCCCAGGCTTCAATGTAACAGAAGCCCACCCACGTGCCATCTTGAGTAGTAGCAATAACGGACTTGCCTTCATCCATTTTCATTTCAATGTAGGCGGGCGAACGCTTGGCAATACCGGTGCCTCGCGCTTTGGCTGATTCTTCCATCTCTGTGGTGATGGTCTCAGCATATTTTTTATCGTCAGGTGTTGCTAGCCTAACAATGAGTTTAAGATTTTCCAAAATACAATCTGCATTAGAAGTAAATTAATTATGACCCATGACGCTGGAAGCGCCATAAACTTCATGTCCTGGACATGTCGTTCGCTAACATTTTTTTTAAAAATGAGAGACTCAGATACGCACGAAGCGTAGGGGTCGGGGTCGCCTGGTCACCGTGCAGGCAGCAGATAAGAACGATGTAGTTCTATATAGGTAAGCAGAGTGAACTGCTTGTAGGATGGTGATCAATGTTTTCAATTTCTTTCTTAGTTGTTTAAATGAACGTCAAGTGAAAATCATTCAGCTTAGGTTTATGTTGCTGCAAAATTAAACGATAAAGTTTGGTAAATGATAACGTTTAGGCCAAGAACTTTAAAAAAGTTTTACTAACGAGGGTTAGTACTTCGGGCTTGAGGGATACTTCGCCCTATTGTTGACTCAAGTATTCACGAATGAATTTCCTGGGATCGATCACAGGGAGCTGTTGAGATACTTTTTGAAAGTCTTTCAGATTATTCGTAACAAAGAAATCGAGTGCATCTTCTTCAAGCGCTGTAAAATATTGAAATGCATCCTCCAGGTCGCTGAAGGTAGCATCGATTGAACTTCGAAGAACATGCTTCTTCGCGGACAGGATAGAAATAAAACGAAGGTAATCACCAAGCAACTTTCGAGTCTCCGTGGCGGAAACACTTTTGCGGACAACATAAGCCAATGTATAGAATGATGCTGCCGAAGCGTAGCCGATTACCTCACCTTCTTCACATGCCTTCAATAGGTTTGATGAATGCGTATTCCGATCAAGGAGATGATCTAGAAAAATGTTGGTATCTAAAAATACTCTATACGCCATGCTTCTCTTTATAATACGCTTTGCGAATATCTTTATCACGCATTGATCCAAACTTTTCTTTCAGAATTCCCTTAGAAGAATCTACCACTGATTTCTTGGTCTTTTTCTCTGCCAACGATTTTAAGAACTTCTCAATTACAGAAGAGAGACTCTCTGAGGTTTTGCCTACATAGTCTTTAGCCTTTTGAACTGTGTTCTGATCGACTGTAAGGGTAAGCTTTGTTTTCATGATGCACGTGTGTTTAGGTAAATATACGTGTTTTTTATTAATAGGTTGAAAGGCAAGTTATCGCGGTGCTGAAGTCAGGATTGTTAGGTATCACCTATATCAGTCAAGTGCATTTTACCATCAGGAGCTTCCATTTTGAAACCGTTACAATTTGTAACGGTTTCATTTCCCTCGTCCTTTAAACTCTTTTCATGGACTGTTTGTAGCAAAAAGAAACAAAATGCGGTTTTAAACTATTTTAGATCGGTAAGCGCCTTTTCAATATTATCAAACTGGAATTTATAGCCAGCTTCAATTAATCTTTTTGGAATAACTCTTCTGCTTTTTAAAATCAATTCTGTTTCTGTTCCAATAAGCATTGCACCAAATTCCAAAAGCCACTTCGGTTGGGGAAGTCCAAACGGAGTTCCAACGGCTGACCGAAGTGCTCTCATAATTTGATTGTTAGGAACTGGAGTTGGTGCTGTGACATTATACTCACCACTCGTCTTAGGATTATCAATCAGAAACTGAATAATGTTGGCAAAATCTTTCTCATGAAGCCAGCTAAAATACTGATCGCCTGATCCATGTCTTCCTCCTAAACCAAACTTCGATAATATCTTTAGAGGTTTCAATGGCCCTCCCTTTTTACCAAGCACTATACCAGTACGAATAAGAACTTTTCTTGTCTTATCTGTCACGAACCTATTGAAGCTATGCTCCCATTTCTGACAAACATCAACGGAAAAACCAGTACCAATTTCTCCTGAGTATTCATCCATTTCCTTATCAACTGAATGACGATATATGGTGGCTGATGCTGCATTGATCCAAAGCTTGGGCGGCTCTTGTGATTGCTCAATCGCCTGCCCCAATACATTTGTTGAATCTAATCGTGTAGAGTAAATCAACTCTTTATTTCTTTTTGTATATCGACAATCTACTGACTTACCATTCAAGTTGATAAGTACGTCTGCGTTTTCCAAAGTCTTAGTCCATGAGCCTAAAGTTTTACCATCCCATTTTACAAAATGAATGTCATCACTTACATAAGATTCACCTCTTGTTAAAATTATGATCTCAATATTTTTTCCAGCGAAATGATCAACAAGACAATTTCCTAAGAACCCTGTTCCTCCTGCTATTACTATTTTTTTCATTGTCTGAATTATAAAATGATTGATAAAACCAGAAATCGATAAATGACCCACGTTAACGAAATGAACCATGGCAAGCCTAGCATTTTAACTCTCCTGATGTGTTCAAGAAGCATCAGGCTAACTATTATCATGAAGTATCCCATGTAAAATAAGTTCGAGTGTATGAGTGTGGTTAAAAGGAACATGGGCGACAGTAACAAAGCACCACCCAAAGATATTGTCATCACATTACCTAAATAATGAATCCATCGGTCCTTCTTAACTAACCCTACGATAATTCCCTGAAACACAATTTGACCACCGCAGATTAAAAATTCTCGTACGAAATTAGATTCGGTTACAAGGGGCACAATAAGGTTGGAATAAAATACCAGAACAGTGGAAGTGATTAGCCATGCAAATATGATGTAGGTCCATCGATAGGTATAATTCATATTCGGAGTGCACGTATTAAATCCTTCAAAAACTTTTCCCGGAGCTATCACCTTTCGATTGTACGAAATAAAAAAGTATAACCGACTTATGAAAAAACGAATAAGCACTAGATTGAGCAACCATTTAAACATTGGAAAATTGTAACCAATAATATGTACTAAGCTTTCCACTCCATACTTTACTGAATTATCATTCTTATTCACTAAAGCTATTTCATTTCGAGCTCTTTCCCAGTCGATGCTTGGAACATTACTTGAAACCATTTCGGTGTAAGCTTCTCTTCCATTTCCATCAAGCATTCCAGTTTTCACAAAACCTTTAGTGTAAAAATTGCACATGGGACATTCATCATCGTAGACAATGGTGTGATCCGTAAGTGTTTTCATAACATTTTTCTTAAGCGACTACCTCTTTAGCTCTTCTGCGAAGTTTGAAGAAAACAAACAGGTTAAAGAAATGCATGGCTCCAAGAATAAGGATGATAGCTCCTAACTTGATGCTCAGTTTTTCAATTACTACGTGAATACTGCTAATCTCTCCAAATATTTGAAGCGTATAAACAGCATAACCCATGTTGATGAGGTAGAAGCCAACAACAAGTAATTTATTCACACTGTCTGCTAGAAGTTCATTTCCATGAAAAATGTCAACCAAAAAAACACGTCCATTTGTGAAAAGTGTTTTCGCCACCCAAACAGTAAGGGAGATAGTAACAGGCATGTAGAGTGCGTAGCTTAAAATTGTGTAGTTCATAATGCTTAAATTTTTGTTAAAGTTTATTTTCAATGTTTTAGTAATTTCAATAAATATTGAAAGTTTTGTTCAAAAAAATATCAAAGCTTCATTAGAAATTTGTAAAACCAGTTTTGATCAGACTTGATGAATTTTTCTACTACTCCATCCACCTTAGAAGAGAACTCAAAAAGTTCGGATGTTACTTTCTTAAACTCAGCAACTGATTTCTTATTATCGCCTGAAACACTTTGAACATCTTCAAGCACTTTTAGAATAGGTTCAATTTCTCTTCTTCTTCGTTCGCGTGAAACCTGTCTGGCTAGATCCCAGACATCTTTCCCGGTTGAGAAGTACTCCTTTCGCTCGCCTACTTTATGTTCCTTTTTTACAATCCCCCAATCCATCAACGAACGCAAATTCATATTTACGTTCCCTCGAGACATTTGAAGTTCGTCCATAATTTCTTCGGCCGACAATGGTTCAGTAGCTAACAACAATAAAGCATGGATCTGAGCCATAGCCTTATTGATACCCCAATTAGAGCCTAAAGTGCCCCAGGCATGTATAAATTTCTGCTTTGCTTCGCTGTACTCCATGCCTCAAACATACCGTATATTTCTATACTTTCAAATATTTCTGAAAGTATTTGATAATAAATTTTAGTGATGAAGCTTATGAGAACCATTAAACTGTTACAACCGTCCTAAACGGTGGCAAACCCAATCAAAACATAAACCGCTGCAGATGTAACCAAAGCAATCAATGCATACGGCAATTGCGTAAGAGCATGTTGCATGGTCGGACAATTAGTAGAGGATGCAGACAATATAGTTGAGTCACTGAAGAAGCCGGTGTTCGAACCGAATGCGCCTGCACAAACCACAACACTTATGGCTACCCAAATATTCGCTTCCAATGCACGAGCCAATGGAACCATCAGCGGTATGGCAATTACATATAAATCCCATGACGATCCGGTGAGGAAGGCAATCGTAGCTAACGTAAGGAACGCAATAGCCGGAAATAATTCTCGACTCATGTACGGTTCAACATGGGCGATTACATATTGCACCAAGTGTAAATCGTCATTCACTAATTTTAATGCAAAGGCAAGGATCACTAAAATGATGGGGAAGAGAATGGTGTTGAATCCGTGAAGGATAGATTCAGACAATTGACGAAGCGTGAGTGCCTTATCAAAGAACAAATAAATAAACACAAAGAAGTTGGTGATGAGCGCTCCCTTCAGCGCATCGAAATCAAAATAGACTGTGGTGGCAATCAACACGATCATTGGCAAAACAAAGTAGCTGAGCTTCGATTTTGCTGAAACATTTTCTTCTTGCGCATCAGCGGTGTGACTTGAATCTGGTGGAATCGTAACTCCGGTAGATGCGCGAAGCTCTGCCGCTTTCATCTTACCAATTATCGGAAACCATCCAACCGCTACCAACAACACCAACGTAATGCCTACAAATCCAAAAGCCATGTAGGGTATCGCGTGCATGTAACCAATCATTCCCTGGCCTTTTTCTACGATACCTTCTTTCTCCAAAATGCCGCTGATGAAAATTGACCATGTAGAGATCGGTAACAAAATACAAAGTGGTGCTGAGGTGGCGTGAACAACATACGCCAACAACTCGCGCGAGATGTTAAACTTGTCGGTGATCTTTTTCATTGCTGCGCCAACTGCCAACGAATGAAGGTAATCATCAACAAAAATGAGAATGCTTAAAATCCAGGCAGAGATTAATGCTGATCTTCTATTATGAACAAAGCGCAAAAGAAAATTACTAAAGCCAACCGTTCCGCCTCCACGGATCATCATGGTGATGAGGGATCCGTATAACATGCAGACGATGATTACCCAACCACTGTTTTTGTCTGTTAAGGCTGTTGTAAGATGTTGGATGAACTTATCTAAAAAATTCCCTTGGTAGGCAATCACACATCCCACCAAAATCCCAATCACCAGCGGCTCGAATGATGATCGGGTAATAGTTGCCAATACAATGACGACCAGAACAGGTAGTAAGGTAAGTAAGCCGTAATCTTGCATTCGCTATCTGTTAATGGTTAATTGTTATCTGTTAATAGTAAGACGATATTAATAATTAAATCTCACACCCATTCCCAAAATACCTATTAACTATTAACAATTAACTTTTAACTAAACTACACTCCAATGCTAATTAATTTTTTCTCCATATACTCTACCAAACCATCTTCACCACATTCATAGCCCATCCCACTTTGCTTCCATCCACCGAAAGGCGCTTCGAAAGCTTGTGGATACCACTCGTTCACTCCGACCAAACCAAACTCTAACTGCTCGGAAACGTGAATGGAAGTCTTAAGATCGTTTGTCCAAATGTAAGAAGCTAATCCGTATTCTGTTGAATTCGCAAGATGCAATGCCTCTTCAGTTGATTTGAATGTTGTGACCGGCATGATTGGGCCGAAGATTTCATTTTTAAATAATGGATTATCTACGGAGGTGTTTTGCACTAATGTAGGTTGATGGAAATATCCTTTTGCAAAATCTCCGCGCGAACCACCAACAACAATATCAGCACCATGAGCCTTTGCTTCTGCTAAAAGTTTCTCCAGGTTTGTTCGTTGATTGAGATTGATCATTGGCCCCATGTCTACTCCCTGATCCAAACCAAAACCTACCTTGATATTTTTCATGCGATTGGATGCATGTTTTAAAAATTCATCTGCGATTGTTTCGTGAACTAAATAGCGTTGTGGAGCAATACAAACCTGTCCGGCATTTCGAAGTTTCGCAGAAACAGATTCTGCAGCAACTTTCTTAACATCCACATCAGGAAAAACAAGAACGGGCGCGTTGCCTCCGAGCTCAAGCGCTAACAGTGTGTTGGTCTTCGATGCGCCATCCATTAATATTTTTCCAACACGCGTACTTCCGGTGAAGCTTATTTTTCTGACAGCAACGTTGTCCAACATTTCCTTTCCAATGAGATCAGCCTGACCGTTTATTAAATTCATAACACCTTTAGGAAGTCCTGCTTCGTGCAGACACTGAACAATATTTATTGCAGTAAGAGGTGTATATTCAGAAGCTTTTGCCACGACACTACAACCTGCACCCAACGCAGCAGCCCAGCAACGCGCTGGATTGTACGCTGGAAAATTCCAAGCCGTGATTGCACCAACAACACCTATTGGTTGATAGATTACGCTCATTCGTTTATTGTTACGATTGGCTGTAACTAATCGGCCTCCATGCCGCTTACCTTCTTCAGCAAACCATTCGAAAAAATTAGCAGACACGCGCCACTCTCCTATCGCTTCAGCTAGGGGCTTTCCACTCTCAAGTACAGTTGTCTTTGCATATTCATTCAATCGCTCATGCATCAATGCTGATGCCTTCTTCAAAATAACCGCACGATCAAAAGCATTAGTACGCGACCAAATTTTAAATCCTTCTTTCGCTGCATCAATGGCTGCGCGGCAATCGACATCATTTCCAAATGGAACGGTGGCAATAATTTCTTCCGTTGCCGGGTTGATTACATCCCAGGTTTTGTTGTTTAATGAAGAAGTCCATTCTCCGTTAATATATTGTTTGTAGGTAGACATTAGTATTTAGACTTTAGATATTAGACGGTAGATCTTTAAATGAATATAGAATTTAGGATTTAGAATATAGAATGGTTCCACCAACATACGTTGCTTCGACTTTTATAGAATCAATTTCTTCCGTTAAAATTTGCAATGGGTTCTTATCAACTATGATAAAGTCAGCAAGCTTACCCGATTCGATGGAGCCCTTGATATCTTCTTGTCCATCGGCAAAGGCGCTTCCCATGGTGTATGCATAAATCGCTTCTTGGATAGTGATTGACTCTTGTGGAGAAATTACATTACCTGCATTGGTCATTCGTGTGATCGCGGCTTTGATGCAACTCCATGGATTAATATTTTTCACTACAGGTGCATCGGTTGAAAATGCGATGGGAATATTCACATCAAGTAAAGTTCGTACAGGATAACATCGTTCTAAATATTCATCATCCAACGAACTTCTAAAATTCTCACCTAGTTCATCGATAAAGATCGGTTGTGGAACAGGGATAAATCCGTAAGTCGCTACGTCATTTATGTTTTCATCAGAAGGTAATCCGAAGTGTTCGATGCGGTTGCGTGTGTTTCCGAATTCAAGATGAAGCTCCTTGTAGACATCAAGCACCAGATCGATGGCCACATCTCCAATGGCATGTGTACCGATCCGAAAACCTTTTTGCTGTGCTCCTCGTGCTAGAGATAAAAACTGATCACGCTTCAATCGCAATACCCCTTTGTCATTTGAATCATTATAAGGTCGTTTTAATGAAGCGGTCTTGCCGCTGAGACCACCATCAGAGAAAAACTTTACGGTATCAATTTTTATTTTGTCGGATTTATATTTTTCCGGAACCGGATACGCTTCTGCTCCTCCATCAGGCAACAGGATCGGCATGAGATTGAAACGAATTGAAGTTTTTCCTTTTTTATCAAGATCAAGATACGCATCCAATAATTCCGGATGCACCGCTGGATCAGTTGCACTTGTTATGCCATAGCTCAACATCTTATCAGCACCTGCTTTTATCATTTGCTGATAATCATCATGGGATGGCGGTGGAATATGCTTGGTGATCAGACCTAAAGCCGTTTCATAAAATATTCCGGTGAGTTCTCCATTTTCTGTTTTGCCAATGATACCACCAGAAGGAGCCGTTGACAAGGAACTTACATTTGCCTTTTGCAACGCCAACGTATTCACCGCAGCAATGTGTGCGCAGGTTCGAATTAAATAAATCGGATGTTGAGTACTGATAGCATCAAGATCTTCTTTTACGGGCATACGTTTGTCTTCCAGAACTTGTTCATTAAAACCCCGGCCGGTTATCCATGTGCCGGCTGGAAGTTTATAGGCTAATGGTTTTACTTTTTTCTGAAGTGCTTCAATGCTTTTGATTCCACGCAAGTCGATGATGAAAGATTCCAGTTGACCAACTTTCCAAATGTGAATGTGCGCATCGTTGAAACCGGGAAGAATGGTTTTGCCTTTCAGGTTAATTAATTTTGTATTGGAGGTTTTTTGATTTAGTACATCAGCATCATTACCAACCGCTACAATCTTATCGCCTTCAACCAACATAGCGGAAGCTTGAGGTTGATTTTTGTTTTGTGTTAAAATTATTCCGTTGTAGAAAATGCTTTGCATCAAAAATTTGTCGTCCCTATGGGACTTTTTTCATTTTAATAAGCGATGTTTTGTCAAGTCTATCGTCATTGCGAACTGAAGCGAGGGTTCGTGTGATGGAGTGAAGCAATCCCCTGGCTACGAAGAGCGCACGTTGTAGTTAGGGGATTGCTTCGTCAGCATTTTTCAGCGAAACACTGAAAAGCTTCCTCGCAATGACGCCTCTCTTAGTCAGCACTGTCCAATCTGCACATCAACACATCGATAATCAACTCATCAACCCTTCATTCCTCTTTCTATCGCTGCTTCCAACACATCTAATCCTTCATGAAGTTGAGCTTCAGTAATAACCAATGGAGGTAGTAAGCGAATGCAATTGCTATACAAACCCGCACGAATTAAAATAATTCCGTGTGCTACAGCATCCTTTACAATTTTTAAGGTTAGGTCCATATCGGGTGCTTTGGTCTTTCGGTCTTTCACAAACTCAATTAAACGCATAGCACCAAGTCCACGAACATCGCCTATGATTGAATATTTATCTTTCCATTCTGCCAATCTGCTTTCCATAATCTTTCCAATGCGATCAATATGTTCCATAAAAGAAGGTTTCGTCATTTCCTTTATCACCTCAATCGCGGCAGCACAGGTAATCGGTGAGCCTCCATACGTTCCACCCACTCCACCCAGATGAACTGAGTCCATAATTTCAGCCTTACCTACCGTTGCAGAAATGGGTAAGCCTGCACCTAATGATTTAGCAGTCGTGATAATATCAGGCGCAATTCCATAATGCTCGCACGCAAATAATCTACCGGTGCGACCGAAACCACTTTGAATTTCATCGCAGATCATTACTGCACCTGATTCGCTGCATATATTTCTGATCTCTTGCAGAAAGGCTTTCGGCATGGGAATAAATCCTCCTTCACCCTGAACAGGCTCAATTAGTATCGCAGCAAGATCAGAAACATCAACCTGACTGATCAATGCATTGCGCAAATTCTTAATGGAAAAATCAATGTACTCTTCCTCTGTCATCTGATCCGGCTTTCGATATACGTTCGGTGCCGGCAATCTATAAATGTCTCCACCGAACGGACCGAATCCTTTTTTGAACAAACCGTGTTTCGAGGTAAGACTTAAGGTAAGCAATGTGCGTCCGTGATATCCACCTTCAAAACAGATTACGCCTTTGCGCTTGGTGTAGTATCTCGAAATATTAACTGCGTTCTCTACTGCTTCACTTCCTGAGTTTGCCAATAAAGTTTTCTTCGGGAAATTTCCAGGCGTAACCTTGTTCAACATTTCACACAATTCAATCATCGGTTCAAATGTGGTCACCAATGCGCATGTGTGAATGTATTTTTCTGCCTGGTCCTTAATGGCCTTCACCACAGCCGGTGCGCAATGTCCGATGTTCATCACGCCAATAGCGCCAGCAAAATCAAGTAAAGTATTTCCATCGACATCTTTTATCACTGCTCCTTTTGCATCGGCCACCACAACCTCAGTTGATTTTGCCAAGCCAGCAGGCGTTGAATCCGCTCTGCGTTTTAAAACCGCCTGACTTTTGGGGCCGGGGATTGGAGATATAAGGTTGATTGTTTTTTGTTTTTCAAGTGTTGCGTTCATATTTGGTTCGATTAAGCCTTACCCTAAATCCCTTTGGAAGAAAGGGACTTTAGATTCTGCATTTATTTTATTGATCAATATTCTAACTCCTAAATTCTATATTCTAAATTCTTTCTACTTCATTAACTATTTTCCCTAATCAACAAGACGCAATATCCATCGCACACCGGATCTTCTACATATCCAGGTACAAGGCCATACGGTTTAAATTTATTTTTCAACTGACGTGTCACAGTTGGGTCTTTAACTTTTCCTTCAAGCAACTGTTTGTAATATTCTTCAGCAGTCATCTTATCCTTAACGGCTCCATAGCCACTCATCATACCATACGTGTATTGACCTTTCAGTTTTAACTTCACAACCATTTCTTGCCGCGCATCATATAGGTAAGATGCAATACCAAGTCCTCGATAATCAGGATGCGTACCGATGTCCATTCCGTAAAGCCAATCACCGTTCGGTTGATGTGTATTTAGAAATCCACCATCGAGCACCTCATTAAACGTGTGCTTGTCATTCATATCAAGATGATAGCGAATACTGGTGGTCATGCCGATTACCTTTCCATCTTTCACCGCCACGAACTGTCCTTCCGGGAAAATGCGAATATGATTGAGGTAGTGTTCTTTGATCATTAGCGAATCTTTCGAAAGTGTAGGGAACACCAACTTCTGCAACTCTTCGAGCTGTTCAGCGTGTTCGGGTTGCGTTGTCATGATGGCAACACCACTGCCTACATTCTTTCGATATCGAATATCGTCTGTTACTTTCATGGTGTTACCAATGCTTTCTTTTTTACCGGAGATACTTTTACAGGAGCTGTTCCGGTTAGTTTTAGTAATGCTTTACGTATGATATTTAATCCTTCTTGTAATTGTTCAGGAGTTATTACAAGCGGACTTAATACGCGCACCACGTTACCAGAAGTGCCTGCGCTGATAATAAGCAAACCTTTCACAGCACATGCATTGATCAATGCTTTACATAAATCAGCATCAGGTTTATTAGGATCATTGTGTTTTACCAATTCAAATGCCACCATCGCACCAAGACCACGCACATCACCAATGGCATTGCATTCTTCCTGAAGCTCTTTAAAAAACTTCATAATCGTCTTTCCTACCTTCTCTCCTTTTGTGTTGATATTAATTTTCTGCATGTATTGAATAGTAGCAATTGAGGCTGCACACGCCACAGGATTACCTGGATACGTTCCGCCTAATGTTCCTTTTGTTGTTTTGTCCATTACTTCTGCTCGACCAATTACAGCACCAATTGGCATACCACTGCCCATTGATTTTGCCCACGTAGAAATATCAGGTATGATGTCGTAATGTTCATACGCGGCCCACTTACCTGTTCGGCCAAAACCAGTTTGTACTTCATCTGCTATCAGGAGAATATTTTTTGCTTTGCAGATGGCATGAAGACCTTTTACATACTCTTTAGGTGCCACAACAAATCCACCTTCACCTTGAACAAGTTCAAGAATAACAGCAGCAACGTTTGATGCATCTACCACATTATGAAGGTAACTTTCGAAAGCTTGCAACTCACGAGTCACAAATCCTTCCATATCCAAACCATCGTTGCGTTTATAATAATCCGGAAACGGAATGCGATATACTTCCGGAGCGAATGGTCCACAGTTAATCTTATAACCTGTCTTTGATGTGAGCGTCATGCCCAACAATGTGCGACCATGAAATCCTCCCGTAAAACAAATGATGCCTTGCTTACCCGTTGCCTGGCGGGCAATCTTGATTGCATTCTCCACAGCTTCAGCGCCCGTGTTGGTCAACATCACTTTCGTGGATTTGCCATGCGGTAAAAGTTTAGCGAGTCGCTCGCATAACTCTACATATTGTTCATAGATAGCAACTGGAAAGCACGCATGAATTAATTGCTTTGCTTGTTTTACAATTGCATCAACAACAGGCTTCGGACAATGACCCGCATTGAGAACACCAATACCTCCGGCAAAATCGATGTACTCTTTTCCATCTGCATCAATTATCAGTGCTCCCCTTCCAGATACAATTGTCGCAGGACTAAACATGCCCATGCCTTCTGGTACAATTGCATTTCTTCTCGCGACTAGGTTTTTTGAATTACTCATCTTTGATCAGTTAATGGTTAATGGTTAATAGTTAATAGTAGTGCCTGGTTCATTAAAAGAAAATCATCAATGTTCAAGACCATTAACAATTAACGATTAACTTTTCTTTTCTCTTCTCAATCCATTATCACAGATTTCGCATTCATAAATTCCTTTATTCCAATTTCAGCAAGCTCACGACCGTAACCGGATTTTTTTATTCCACCGATTGGCCACCGTGCATCGGAACGTACAAGTGAATTCACAAATACGGCACCTGCCTCAATTTCTTTTGCAAGAGTTGCTGCCTTGTCCAAATCATTTGTCCAAAGGGAAGATGACAATCCATAACGACTCGAATTCGCTAACGTGATTGCTTCGTTTTCGTCTTTCACAGTAATGATAGATGCTAATGGGCCAAAGGTTTCTTCTTCAAAAGCAACCATGCCTGGCTTTACATTATCCAACAAAGCAGGTTGGTAGTTACAGCCAATACGTTCACCTCCCATAATTTTGCGCGCGCCTGATTTTATTGAAGACTCCATTTGTTTCTCCAACTTCTCTGCTAAGTCAAGACGAGCCAGGGGACCTGTTGTAATTTTTTCATCAAGTGGATTTCCCTGAACAAGCGCAGATATATTTTTCTGAAGATGATTTAGAAATTCATCCTTCACTTTTTCCAACACAATAAAACGTTTTGCTGAAATACATACTTGTCCTGCATTTTGCATTCGTGATTGAGATGCAATCTTCGCTGCTTTTTCTAAATCAGCATCAGCCAAAACAATAAAGGCATCACTACCTCCCAGTTCAAGTACACTCTTCTTAATATATTTTCCGGCAAGAGCCGCTACTTGTGAACCGGCATATTCACTTCCGGTTAACGTAACAGCCTGAACGATATCATGATTAATAATACCTTCAACTTTATCGACATCGACAATTAATGATTGGAATACACCTTCCGGGAAACCGGCTTCCAAAAATATCTTCTCAATCGTCAGCGAAGTTTGACAAACATTAGGAGCATGTTTTAGCATTGCAACATTACCGGCCATGATCGTAGGAACAGCAAAACGAAACACTTGCCAGAATGGAAAGTTCCAAGGCATAATTGCAAACACCGCGCCTGTAGGTTGATAGGTAATGTAGGTTCTCTTCGCTTCAGTAGTGATAGGTATATCGGCAAGAAACCGTTCACTGTGCTGCGCAAAATACTCACAAGTTGATGCACACTTCTCTACTTCACCACGCGCCTCATTAATGGCTTTACCCATTTCAAGCGTGATGGTCCGAGCATACTCTTCTTTATTTTGTCGAAGTAGCTGCGCTACCATATTCATCAAAGTAGCACGAATTGCAAAACTTTCTTTGCGCCAGGTTTTATATGTACTCGCTGCGAGATTTAATTTCTTTTGAATGGCCACATCATTATGCAATTGAAATTCTGCAATGATGGATTGGTTGTATGGGTTGATGGATTTAAACACGTTGTTGGTTGTTCGTTGATAGTTGTTCGCCTTTCTAAATCAATAATCTCTGATCACAAATCAATAATCTCAAATCATTCTTCACTATTCTAAATTCTATATCCGAAATTCTACATTCTTTTTTACCAGTTCACGATTAACTTTTAACCGATAACCGCTTCACAATTTCCTCCGCTGCCTTTCTTCCAGTTTCTGCAGCACCGTTCATGTAGCCTTGATGTTCGATGCTACAACATTCGCCTGCAAATAAAATATTTTCGAAAGGTTCTGCTTCAACACCTGCGAACGCTGACCATTGTCCTGGCTTGTAGGAAACATAACTACCATTGGTGAAAGGATACGTTTGCCACACAAACTTGGCAAGCTTTTCATTATGCTGTGCTTCTAATCCTGGAAAAATTTTGTCGGCACCGGTTAACCATTTTTCGCGTATTTCTGAATTGGAAAGGACAGCGAATTCTTTTCCTACATCTCCACCACCGGCAAAGGTTAATGATCCTGCAGGAATATCAACAAGAAGAGAGCTGTCCCAGAACTCGGTAACGTTCACATCGGTAAAGGTGTAACCCTGATATCCCATTTCACGCCAAACACGTTTGTTGAAACCCATTGCTACTTTTACTGCGTTGCCCATTCCGGCTTCATCAATCCATCGTTTCTTTCTTTCAGGAAAAGAAAAATTCGTTTCCAGTTTTCGGAGTACACCAACAGAAAGCGCTAGCAATACATAATCTGCTTTAATCGTTTCTTTCTTTCCGTTTATATCAAAAATAAGTTCGTAGCCTTCATCAACTTTATTTAGTGTTTTCAGTTGATGCCCCAGCTTAACACGATCTTCCACTTTCGCACTCAATGCTTTGGTGAATGAATGACTACCGCCTTTAAATTTGAATACTTCGTGATAATCTCCCAATGTATGGTAATGCTCAGAGTAGGTTATGGGTACGGCAAGCATGTGCAATAAATTAATGGCCGATTGCTCATGTGCCTCCATAGCATACTCGCCTACCATAGCCATTTCTAAAAAAGTTAAGAGCCAACCGCCAACGCCAATACTTTTCAGGTAAGAAGTGATCGATTGTTCATCGAGCGCACGGAACGCATCGGCATTGCTATAATGCATATCCGGAATTGAATTAACATCTTGTGCTAATCTTTCAGCAAAAGGTTGAAGAGCATCCACAATATCTTTCTCCGACATCATCTTGCCATCAAAATAATATACTTTCGGAATCAATTTATCCGGACGCATATCCAACAACTCAACATTCAACTCTTTTGATAAGGCGATCAGGTCATCGTGTATTGAATCAACATACTCGGCACCGAGATCAATATGCGCACCTTGTACCACACCATCCGGAACAGTGAGTACTCGTCCACCTGTGCGATTGGAAGCTTCGTAGACTGTGCAATCAATTCCATTTTTCTTTAATTGATAAGCTGCTGTTAATCCCGCAATACCTCCACCAATAATTGCCAAGGTTGGCTTGCTCGATTTTGAATTTGAACACCCAGCCAATGGCAAACTTAATGCAATAGAAGCCAATGCACTTTTTTTGATAAAGTCTCTTCGTCCCCCATCAAAGTTTTTTGCTGTTGCGTTCGCGTACGCACGCTTCAATATTGTTGACAGTTCTGATCTCATCTCTTATCGGTTAAATGTTAATAGTTAAATGTTAATAGTAAATACAGTGATCTTATGTATAGTCTGCTCAAAGTCTACACCCACTATTAACTATTAACAATTAACTTTTCACTTTACTCATCATATCCAGGATTCTGTTCCAACACTCCATTTGTCGCAGTGATCTCTCGAAAGGGAATTGGGAAAATTGATTTATAGTCATCAATGTCGAGTACTTCATTTGTTTTTCCTGTGCGCGCAAGGTCAAACATTCTGTGGCCTTCAAAATTGAGTTCAGCTTTGCGTTCGTCTAAAACTGCGTCCAGAAATTCTTCTGCTGAAGCGAAGTCAGCAACATCAACCGCAGATAAACCTCGGTTTGTACGCACCATATTTAAATCATTTACGCCTGCTTGGGTAAATCCATTTGCTTCAGCACGAATCAAATATACTTCTGCGATGCGAATGATTAACGCAGGGTTATTCCGATTTTCCTCCCCACGATATTTTTGTGTGCGACCATCCGGCTCAATGCTGGCATCGTTGTTTGTAAAATCAAGTAAGTCTGCACGAACATCACCTGCACGTGATGCAAAGAAATCATTCATACCTTCTTCTGCAATCCACAATACTTCTGTGCGCAATGCATCTTCGCGACTATAGGTAAGTGAATTGTAACCACTTCTATTTTGCACATCGAATACCAACTCGAAAAGTGATTCGGACGAAGGGTATGCTGTATAAATTTCGGTGAACGATGTTTCATTCAATAATTGAAACGTTCCGTCATCAATTACTTCGGTGGCCGCAGCATTAGTAGCTGCAAGATCACCTTTATACAAATTAACACGCGCCTCTATTGCCTTTACCGCAATAGGGTTTACAAAAAACTGACTTCTGTCGTCCGCAATAATCAATGAGTAAGCATCATCCAGATCCATTAGAATTGCATCGTACGTTTCGGCAACCGTGCTGCGCGATACCACATCATTTGCACCTTGTTTGGTTAACGCTACAGGAATTCCAAAATCAGATGTCTGATCCCAATGTTCACCAAACATGCGCAACAAATCAAAATGAGCAAGCGCACGAATGGCCAATGCCTGACCCTTAATGTGTCCGCGTTCTTCCTCAGTAAACGCTGCGTCATTAATATCATCTACATTATTAATAATAGCATTTGCAGTGTTGATTGAATTATAAATCGCGATCCAGGTTTGCTCAACAAAAATATTGGATGATGTTACACTAAGATCACTTAGTTCTTGTAATGACACATTGTCAAATCCACCAGCCGTACTAATGTCGCTGTGCATATCGGACATCATCGGATAATATCCACCATAATAATCGCGCGCCTGAAGCGTATTGTACAAACCAATCAAAGCAGAGTTTGCTCCATCTTCACTGGTGAACACATCATCTTCTGCCACATCGTTTGGCGAACCTTGATCCAATACATTACATGAACTGATCAGTAATGTTGTAATAAAAAGTATATATATATATTTCATTTTTCTTTTCGATTATAAGCCAAGATTAAAACCAATGGTGAACGTGCGCGGTTGCGGATACGCAGCATAATCAATACCTGCTGTTTGAGGATTGCCTCCACCGGTTGAACTTACTTCCGGATCGAAGCCTACATATTCCGTAAACGTGTAGAGGTTTTGTATCTGACCATAAATCCGGATGTTATCAAACCACGTTGGTGATTTTGGTTTGATGGTGTAGCCAAGGGATAACGTGCGGAAACGTAAGAACGAACCGTCTTCAATAAACATGGTTGAGTTCTCTACGTAATTTTGATTGATGAAAGAAGCGCGGGGAATATCGGTTTGATCTCCCGGTTTTTGCCAACGGTCTTTTACACCAGACCAGTTGTTGGCATACACCTGATCAACTCCACCTTCATTCGACCAGCCTACATTCTGATACGTAGCGCGAATCAAATTATAGACATCATTACCCACGCTGTATTGAAATGCGAGAAGCGCATCAAAGTTTTTATAGTTTAAAGTATTGTTCCATCCGCCAAAGAAATCAGGAATTGCTTTGCCTGCAATTAGCGCATCATCACTATCAATTAAACCACTCGAAGCGGTTTGAGACGTCAGTGTTTGAAGGTCTAAAAAAAGTGCATCACCGGTTTGAGGATCAACACCTAAATATTTTACAGCCCAGAACGTACCCATCGCTTCGCCAACTTTGATTACGTGTGTTGGCGACAAGTCATTGTAAGCACTCACCAATTGACCATCACTTGGCCAGCTAATGATTTCATTCTTAATAAAGGAAATATTAAAGTCTGTGTTCCAACGAAATTTCTCGTTTGCAACCGGAGTTGCAGCTACTGTAAATTCCCAGCCACTATTTTGAATTTCGCCAGCGTTACGTGTAATCGTAGGGAAGCCCGTTGATCCGGCAATCAATGAATTGTTCAACAAATCTTTTTTGTTGGATTTAAAATAATCAACCGAGCCCGATACTTTACCATTAAACAATTCCCAATCAATCCCTACATTAAGTTGTTCGTTGCTCTGCCAGCTTAAATTCGGATCAGCAATGTTGCGTGGCTTCAAACCCGATTGTCCGTTATACTTAGCAGGTTGATAAAATGAAACGTTTTGAAAATTTCCAATTTCCTGATCGCCCGTGATCCCATAACTACCGCGAAGTTTTAAATAGTTTACTGTTTTGCCATCACCAAAAAAGTCTTCTTCCGAAATTGCCCATCCAGCAGAAAAGGATGGGAACACGCCATACCGTTTATCTTTCGGAAAGCGTGATGAACCATCAGCACGCACCGTTGCAGATAAAAAGTACTTGCTTCGGTAATCATAATTTACACGAGCGAGGTAAGACATCAAACCATACGATGTTTCAAGATTCGCTCCATTGGTAATTACTGCCGCACTGGAAATTTTTTGTAGTCCGCTACCGATCGGGAAACCTTGTCCGTTGATTGAAGTATAATCGGACTTTGATTCTTGCATGGTAAAGCCAGCAACAACATTAACATTGTGAGCTTCGCTGAATGTTTTAGAAAACGTGAGAATATTTTCATTGAGCCAGGTTAGCTGTTCAAAATTTCCTTTGAACGCTCTTCCACTTACCGCTTCTGCATCTGCTGTGTTTGGTGAAAAGAATTGATCATCGGATACATAACTGTAATCGGTTGACCAACTGGTTCTGAATTTTAAGGATGGTGTGAATTTATATTCGGCAAAGAGTGAACCGATCAATCGACTTGTAGCCGTGTAGGCAATAATTTCATTTGCTGAAAGCACAGGATTATCCGAAAGCCAATTGACTTGATAATCTTCATAGTTGGAATAATTTCCGAACTCATCATATACTGGCATGAGAGGTGACGCACCGATGGCGTTTGTAATGATACCGGTATAGGTATTATCATTAAAACTTCTTCTGTTGTTCGAATGCGATACACTTGCACTTAATCCGAAAGAAAGTTTATCCGTTGCCTGGTGATCTAAGTTCGTGCGAACTGTAAGTCGTTTGTAACCTGAGTTGATGACGATACCTTCCTGATCGAAGTATGATCCACCTACATAGAATTTTGTTTTCTTATCACCACCGGAAGCAGAGAGCTCATAATTTCGAATCGGTGCAGTTTGCAATACTTCATCCAACCAAACTGTGTTCGTTCCATCTGTTCCATAATTTAAAGGATCAGTTAAAACAGCAGGATCAAAGTCAGGACCGAAGATGGTGTTGTCATTATTATATAAAGCGAGATCATTGGCACGAGCCTCTTCATTGAGCGCAACAAATTCTTGAGAGTTAAGGAAATCAATTTTGCGTGCTACTTTCTGCATGCCCGTGTAATAATTGAAATTGATTTTTGTCTTACCACTTTTGCCACGCTTGGTAGTGATGAACACCACACCGTTTGCTGCACGTGCTCCGTAAATAGCAGTAGCCGATGCGTCTTTCATTACATCCACAGATTCAATATCGTTTGGATTAATATCAGCAATGGAACTTACGTTTTGTCCGCTACCCACAACATTACCTTCTGTATCAAAAGAAGTAGCAAGCGATGAATTACTTTCACTCAACATGGGCACACCATCCACTACGTACAATGGATTGCTCGCGCCACGAATACTCACCAGCATTCCAGCACCCGGAGTTCCCGATGCAGAAGTAATATTGACACCTGCCATTTTACCTTGCAAGTTTCCTGCAACGTTGGTGGTAGGCTGATCTTTAAATTCATTATTACGTACCGAACCAACTGCCCCGTTTATATCCTTCTTCTGTTGTGTACCATATCCCACAACCACAACATCCTGAAGCTGCACTACATCCGAACCCATTGAAACATCAATTGTAGTTCTGTTTCCAACTTCAACTTCCTGAGTTTTGTATCCAATAAAGGAAAACACAAGTATTGCATTTGGTGATACCGAAAGAGTGTACTTACCGGAGATGTCGGTAGAAGCTCCATTGGTGGTTCCTTTTTCAATAATGCTTAAGCCGGGCAAAGCGCTGCCATCGGCCTCATCGGTAACCTTGCCATTTACCGTAACCTTATCTGTTTGCGCAAAGGCTGACAAGGATATGATAAGCGCCAAGAGTGAACAGTAAAATTTTCTCATGCAGTTTGGGGTTTGATCAACAGTTTATTTGAGTTTTCATTGATTTAGCGGTATGTAATTCTAAGAATGTCAAATCGGCCAAAAAAACGGTCAAATAAATATTTTCAGTTAAAAACATACCTGTAAATCAGGCATTTAAAAATCCGTAATCAGTTTAAGCACATCTGACGGTCAAATCTTTGTCAGATTTATTAGATTTGTTGGATATGATTCCTTCCCGAATTAAAGAAGCCATCGAGGCAAGCCCTGAGTTGAATGAACAACTCTTAGCCAGTGGTTTGGGATTAGATTGGAAGAAATTCAATCGAACCGTTTTTGAATTTATTGCGAGGCGCATTAACAAAAGAGTAACACAAGAGGCGACTAAAAATCCCTCACTCATTATTGAAAAACTCATCATAGGAAAAGATCAGATTCAAAGCCTGCTGTTAGAAAATAAACTTTCCAGCGATGAAGCCTTTATCAAATACCTTTCACAACTCAGCAGAACGTTTAACTGGATAAGCGCAAAAACACTTCACAGTTATTGGAACAAAGGCAAAGCAAAAGACACTAAGTTAAATGTATTGTTAGTTTACCTATCTGTAGAGATTAGCGATTGGGACGACTGGAAAAAAAATCAAGCTTCCAGCATTTTTAGAAACGTGGTCGGAAGAATAAGCAAACGAAGCGGGCCACAGGACCTCATCAAAAATTATTACCTCGGAAGTTATTACCTCTACTATCCAAAATCAGATAACAGCGAATCGTTGGTGAAAGCTCCTTTTATTATTGGATTAGATGAGCGCGGACAAATCTATGCTGAGACGTTGACGGAAGGACATCCTTATAAAAGTAGCTTGATCGAAATACGCGAAGGTATTTTATACATCCATTGCGAAAATCAACTCTTCGATGAAAAAGAAAATCACATCTTCAATATCGGGAATGAAACCAATCCGGAAGTTTTATTTGGAATCTCAAATACCATTAGCGTAAAGAAGAAATTGGCTATTGGTATCCGAAATGTATTGGTGAAACAGAAAGAAAATTTTAGTGAGGATAATTTCGAAGAGAAAGAAATACCAATGAACTCAGCGTATAAAAGTGATGGTGAAGAATCCATCATCCTAAAACACTTTCTGAAGCAAGGCATCAACCTAATGACTTCTCAATATTGCTGCTCGCTTACAGCGTTACAAGAAAAGGTAAAATAAAAATGCCACGAATGCACTAATGGAATTCATTCGTGCATTCGTGGCAACTACTTTTTTTTAATTCACTTTAATTAATTGCACTTCAAATATCACCACTGCATTCGGTGGTATTTGTTCGCCTGCACCTTGATCGCCCCATCCAAGTTCCGATGGAATATAAAGCATCCACTTATCTCCTTCGTGCATGAGTTGTAATGCTTCAGTCCATCCCGGAATAACTTCGTTTGCTTTAAATACGGCTGGCTCACGACCTTCCGAACTATCGAACACCGTTCCATCAACTAACTTACCTGTATAGTGTACCGTAACACTTGCATCAGCAGTGGGCACTTTACCTGTAGTAGCACCAGCCGTTATCACTTTATATTGAAGGCCACTTGCTGTTACCTTAACACCTTCTTTCGTTTTATTTTCCGCTAAAAACTTTACGCCCTCTTCTTTTGCTTTAAGCGTTCTCTTTTCACCGGCAGCTTGCATATATGCCTGCACAATGGTTGAACATTCCTGCTGTTCAATTTTCAATGGCTTGCCTTGAAATACATCTCTCATAGCGGCATTGATAGCATCCACATCTAGCGAATCACCGCCTTGTGATTTTAGATTGGTGCCAACTAACACACCCAAACCATAGCTGGCTTTTTTGTGCTTATCGCTTAGGTCGATAGCTTTTGGATTTTTAAGATCATAAAGCTGACCTTTCAAACTGACTAGTTCAGCCTGTAATTCCTTCTTTGATTGGGCAAATACAGTGGTGCCTATAAATAGTATAAAACAAAAGAGATAACCTTTCATATTCTGATTTTTGATGAAGGGGCAAAGAAAAGGAATTATTTGATAATTTTTAACTGCCTTTAAGAGGGATTGGCAGGAATACTTTATGGAGTAAAATTAGATTAAACATGCTGCACCTGAATGTGCAGCATGTTTACATTAAGCCTTTGCCAGCTTACTCTTCCAATATCCATAACAGAAGTAGATAGCGAGCCCAAAGCCCATCCATCCAAAGAATACAATCCAGCTTTTAGCCGGTATCTCTATCATTAAGTACAAACAGCATAACATACCCAGCACAGGTATGAGTGAAAGTTTTCTTAAGAATGAATACACGGTTATAACAGAGGCAATGATCATAAAAATGAGGAATAAAATTTCCTGGTGTGATTCGTGAGAGAATTCTGTCACTGAACTGATCACACGTTCGTGAAAACCATAGACAAAAACAGCAAATAAAATCGGAACGATAAATTGTCCATTAATGTAGGGCAAGTTGAATCGCTTCTCATTCGCTTTTTCTTTCTTGGGTAACATCAAGACACCTCCACACACTACAGCAAATGCAAACAATGTTCCGATGCTGGTTAAATCCGTCATCAAAGCACTTTCAACAAACAAAGAAGGTACCGCTACAATAAT
The DNA here is from genome assembly GCA_031412655.1 of Chryseolinea sp. Taxonomy (GTDB): domain Bacteria; phylum Bacteroidota; class Bacteroidia; order Cytophagales; family Cyclobacteriaceae; genus Chryseolinea. Next base: position 16,055 of record JANODK010000188.1, on the reverse strand, counting down.
TCCAGTTATGATAGTTGAAAACGCTGGTGTTTGATATTTCGGATGGATATCACCAAATCGTTTTGGCATCAAACCATCACGACTCATACTCATCCAAATACGAGGCTGGCCAATTTGGAAAACCAACAACACACTTGTTGCTGCGACTACTGCACTCACTGAAATAAAGAAACCTACTTTGCCTAAATGGATTTTTTCAAATACATAGGCTAAAGGATCGGCTACATTATCAAACTCAGCATAATTCACCTTACCCGTAATGACCAATGTAACAACGATGTAAATCACCGTACAAATAATGAGTGAGTAAATCATTCCCCGCGGCAAATCGCGTTGAGGATTTTTACATTCTTCAGCCGTTGTAGAGATCGCATCAAACCCGATGTAAGCAAAAAACACAGCGGACACTCCTTTTAAAACACCCGTAAATTGATTCGGCATAAAAGGTGTCCAGTTGTCGGTATTAATGTAGAAGACACCAATACCTACCAGCACGGCAAGTACAACAAGCTTCAAAGCCACCATAAAGTTTGCACTGCTTCTGCTTTCGCGAATACCGATAAAGGCAAGAATGGTGATCAGGATAATAATTATAAATGCCGGAAGATTGCAGATGAATTTGTATCCGGCAACAATCGGTGCTGTTGTCCAAGCCAGACCTTCTGTCGAAGTGCCCGCTGCCACAGCTACTTTATACATTTTTTCAGCAGTGGTTGGGTCAGTTGCGAGCCATGTCGGCATGTGGATGCCCACACCTTCCAATAGATTAATAAAGTAACTGCTCCAGGAAATGGACACCACCACATTACCAATACCATATTCTAATATCAATGCCCATCCAATAACCCAGGCTGTAATTTCTCCAAACGTTACATAGGAGTAGGTGTAGGCACTTCCTGCAACCGGTACGCGCGAGGCAAACTCAGCATAGCAAAGTGCAGTGAATCCACAGGTAACTGCCGTTATTAAAAAAAGGAAAATAACACCTGGGCCTCCATCAAAAGCAGCCTGACCAATGGTAGAGAATATACCGGCTCCAATTACAGCTGCAATTCCAAGAGCCGTCAGGTCTCGTACCCCCAGCACTTTTTTGAGTTCAGTCGATCCATGTCCATCATTTACCGAGTCGTGGTTGCCCAGAACGGACGAGAGGGGTTTCTTTCTAAAAAATGAATCTAGCATTCCATTTAGGTTTAAGCGGGCTCAAAATAGTTGATTTTTTTGACTTAACTTGAGGGCAATATAAGACGCGTATTTTTTAAACTGGGCTTTTAATAATTTTTTGATGCACTTACCCAAGCAGGACGATAGCGCTCGTCAAACCAATATTACCACTGAAGAACTGAACGGCCTTCCGCTAAAAGCTTTCACGGGAAAGATCAATGTAATTACAGATTCAGCAAAGCTCTCTAAAATGGTGAGCGAAATCGAAAAACACGATGTGGTCGGTTTTGATACTGAAACTCGCCCGAGTTTTAAAAAAGGCCAATCATTTAAAGTTGCACTTATTCAACTGGCTATTCCTGAGAAGGTATTTCTAATACGTCTGCACGACACGGGGCTTGCCGAGGAATTGGTCGCTCTTTTTCAAAACCCGAACATTATAAAGGCTGGTGTCGCCATTCGCGATGATATTAAATTTCTTCAGAAGCTTAAAGCATTTGAACCTGCTGGATTTGTCGAACTGGCTAACTTATCGAAAGCATCAGGTCTTCAGGTAGAAAGCGTGAAAAAACTAGCCGGACTTCTTTTGGGATTTCGCATTTCTAAAAGTGCCCAGACATCAAACTGGGAAGCAGCGACTCTAACCGAAAAACAACTCGAATATGCCGCTACGGATGCTTGGGTTTGTTTAGAGATTTATAGGAAATTGAGTCTGCAATAATTTTACAATTCCTCAACAGGCAAGCGTATTTAGGGATAGTCATGATAGAGCAGGGAAGTTAGCCGGTTCGAACTTCGTATCTTTCTTATCTTAACTACCAACCATGAGAATTTTCATCGCACTTCTATTTTTCCTCACATCCATCTCGAACCTTCTCGCTCAAAAACTTCAAGTAAGTGACTTAACCTGCGAGTATCAAAATAATCCAGTAGGCATTGATGTAAAAATTCCTCGCTTTACTTGGAAACTCATTTCTACGCAACAAGGCGTTAAGCAAGCAAGCTATTCCATTCGTGTGGGGCTGGATTCAAACACAATTATTAAAGGACAAAATATTTTGTGGCAATCTGGTGATGTGCAATCAGACCAATCGGTTTTGGTTCCATACTCAGGGCCATCAGTAACATCCCGCCAACGGTATTACTGGCAAGTGAAGGTAAAAGATAATACTGGAAATTCTTCAGCTTGGAGCGAAGTGAAGTTTTGGGAAATGGGATTGATCAATGCCTCTGACTGGTCAGCGAAGTGGATTGAACCAACATTACCAGGTGATAGTACGGGTCAGCCGTCACCTCTGCTTCGTCATTCGTTCGAATTGAAAAAAGTAATTCAATCTGCACGACTTTATATTACATCTCATGGATTATATGAAGCACATATAAACGGCAAGCGTGTTGGCAATCAATACCTCACTCCAGGTTGGACAAGCTACACCACTCGCCTTCAATATCAAACGTACGATGTAATATCACTTGTCAGCAATGGAAGTAATGCAGTTGGAGTTTTATTAGGTGATGGGTGGTACAGAGGTTGGTTAGCATGGGATGGAAATAAAAATGTCTATGGAAAAAATCTTGGTCTTCTATTTCAACTTGAAGTAAAGTATGGCGATGGATCAACTGAAATCATCACATCAAACGATAAGTGGAAATGCTCTGCCAGTGCCATCACTAGATCTGGAATTTATTATGGTGAAGCCTACGATGCCCGCTTAGAGAAAAAAGGATGGGCACAATCCGGTTTCAATGACGCGGGTTGGTTGAGTGTTCGCACAGTAGACGCCAGCAAAGAAAACCTCATCGCGGCCTATGGACCTCCGGTTTTAAAGCATGAAACATTTAAAGCCATCAAAGTTTTTAAGACTCCTAGTGGTGAAAATGTTATCGACTTCGGACAGAACCTTGTAGGTTGGATCACATTGAAAATGAAAGGAAAGGCCGGGGATAAAATAAAAGTTCAACACGCAGAAGTGTTAACGAAGGAAGGTAATTTCTATACCGAAAATCTTAGAGCAGCACAAGCCGAAATTCTATATACTGTCAAAGGAGATGCAGAAGAAGTTTATGAACCTCATCTTAGTTTCTTCGGATTCCGATATGTAAAGATTGAAGGTTATCCAGGTGAAATAAAACCTGAAAACATTATGGCAACTGCAGTGTATTCAGACATGGCACCTACTGGAAGCTTCTCTTGTTCTAATCCATTGCTCAATCAACTTCAACATAATATTCAATGGGGTCAAAAAGGAAACTTTGTTGATGTGCCAACCGATTGTCCACAACGTGATGAGCGCCTTGGCTGGACCGGTGATGCTCAGGCATTTTCTCGAACAGCTGCATACAACATGAACGTTGCAACCTTCTTTAGCAAATGGTTAAAAGACTTAGCTGCCGATCAGGTTGAAGATGGACGTGTGCCGTTTGTTATTCCGAATGTATTGAACAAAGATGCTTCTGCTTCCGCAGGATGGGCAGATGCGGCTACCATCATTCCTTGGAATATGTATATGGCTTTTGGCGATAAACGCATTCTTGAAACTCAATACCAAAGCATGAAGGCGTGGGTAAATTACATCGATAAAAGCAGCAAACAGGATTTATGGAATACCGGTTTCCATTTTGGTGACTGGCTTTTCTATCGCCCTTTTGATGACCTTGATGGCAGATCAGCCGTAACCGATAAATATTTAATTGCACAATGTTTCTGGGCTCACTCAACACAATTGCTTCTTAATACAGCAAATGTTCTCGGAAAGAAAGAAGATGTAGCACTCTATACCGGCATGTTGAAGCGAGTGAAGGACGCATTCCAAAAAGAATACCTCACTGCCAGCGGAAGGCTTATAAGCGGAACTCAAACAGCGTATGTACTGGCGCTGAACTTTAATATGCTTCCGGAAAATTCACGACCACAAGCAGCAGAGCGCCTTGCACAAAATGTAAAAGATTATGGCAATCATTTAACGACTGGTTTCCTGGGCACTCCTTACCTCTGCGATGTGCTTACCCGATTTGGTTATACCGATGTAGCGTATAGTTTGTTGATGCAGGAGAGTTATCCATCATGGCTTTATCCTGTAAAGATGGGTGCTACTACAATTTGGGAACGATGGGATGGAATAAAACCTGACAGCACATTTCAAACTCCGGGCATGAATTCATTTAATCATTATGCTTATGGAGCAATAGGGGATTGGATGTACCGCACAGTTGCCGGACTTCAGGAAGCAGCACCGGGCTATAAAGAAATTCGTATTGCACCAAAACCAGGAGGAAAACTTACCAACGCTTCAGCCGAGTTGAAAACCAATTATGGTTTAGTAAGGTCTTCGTGGAAAATAGAGAATGGAGTAATCAAACTTTCCATTGCCATTCCGACAAATACAACGGCTACCATTGTGTTTCCTCAAGGAGCTGAATCTGCCATTACAGAGCATGGTGTTGACGTTGGCAAATTAAAAGCCATTACCTCATCAACGAAAGAAGGGAATAATTTGAAGGTCTCAATAGGCTCAGGCAATTATGAATTTCAATATGCCTGGAAATGAATAAAATCAGAAGTAATTTCTGGTATTAACTGCTCCGTTGATTTTGTAGCTTATTTCGTTCGTCCTGTAATTCGCGCGAAAGCTTGGTTTGCTTTTCCATTGCTTTGTGTTTGTATTCTTCAAACTCGCGCTGCGTAGAGTCAAGCGATCCAGTTTTATCTTTTAGATTGATGTGAATCATTTTCAATCTTCCAATCAGAATCACTGCAAAAAAAACAAGACCTGCAATGATCGCGAATGTGATAGTGATGAATACCGATTTAAGAAGATCCATACCTAACAAGGTAACATGGGTACCGGCATGTGTTAACTCCGCAAGTGACTCTTCTTTCTCCTTCACAATAGTGTTTGCTTTCTGAATCGAAGCGTTTAGCCTTTTGATGCTATCCTTTGCTTGTACAATACTAACCTGTTTCGCGAGGAGCGAATCCTGAGCAATTTTCCAAACACCATCCAAAACAGATTCCTTAATCACCTTATAATCTTTAAATGATTGTGATTTTGATTTCATCAGAACATACCTGTCCTTAACGGTCAAGACAGCATTGGGGTCGACCGCAACTTGAGATTGCTGTGCAAAAAGAGAAAGGGAAGCCAAAAGACAAACCGACAAGGCAATTGTGTTCTTCATAGTTGTAGAGTAAGATCAACAATGTACCAACTTACAGTCAAAGTCGAAATTCCTCTAATCCTATTATTCAAATACCTTTTTAATCCGATTAATAGTAACGAAAGTCGATCAACCTATTCCCGTCATTAACCTATATGGTGTTGGGTATTCCCTTGAATATGATGATGATGAGCATGCCCTTGCTTGAAAATCTTTTTATGCTCTGTGGCCGATTGAACATACGTCAATTCCAGCACAGCAGAATTGAATTCATGAAAAGCGAAAATGGCTTCGTTTTTTTGAATTGATGATATTATAGGAGCTACTCCTTATTTTTTATTGTTGGCCATAGATCATTGGCTTTCTTGATAAGCATAGGTTTGTCCTTACTCCACAATTCTCTTACATCTATATTATAGTTCAGATACAGTTTGCCATCAACAATCGTCCACGCGTTAGGATCGGTTGGTGCCTTGTGATTGTCGGAAACGCCATAAGCACAATACCCTCCAAATTGTGGCGCATACTTTTTGGGTGATGATTTGAAAGCATTTAAATTTTCCTGACTAGAGAAGTACCAATCCACATCATTCCAGTGAAACGAAATTTTTGGATCACCCTTCACAGGTTTACCAACAGTGAAGTAAGCAACGGGATCATATCCTTTAATTGCCCCAGCTGGCGTACTGAACACTTCTGCTTTCTGTGCATTGACTGTTACATTAATCAATGCAATAAAAAATAGGAATACCAACCTGCTCATATTCGTTTTGTTTAATTGCATCAAAAGTATAAATCAAATCAATTCCTTCGTGTCATACATAAGACAAGTCACTGGATTATGTATTGTTTATTAACTTTCCAACATGAAGATAGGTCTGATCTCCGATACACATAGCTACCTCGACCCTAAAGTCTTTGAGTATTTCAAAGATTGTGATGAGGTGTGGCATGCTGGAGACATAGGAGACATTAGCTTAATAACTGAATTCAAAAACTTCAAACCATTTCGCGCGGTATTTGGAAACATTGACAGCAAAGAAATTCAACATGCATTCCCTGAAGACCTTTGGTTTAATTGCGAAGGAGTTAATATTTGGATGACGCATATTGGCGGTGCACCACCGAACTACAATCCACGCATCAAAAAGATTTTAAAAGAGAAAATTCCGGATGTCTTTATTTGTGGACATTCCCACATACTGCGAGTCAAACGAGACCCGAATTTTAACAATATGCTTTATGTTAATCCCGGTGCAGCGGGCAATCATGGCTTTCACAATATTAAAACCATTGTGCGATTCGAAATCACAAAAAGTAAAATAGAAAACATGGAGGTCATTGAATTGGGGAAGAGAGGAGCTATTGTCTGATAACTCTTTTTAAAATTGATAGTTTAATGACAAACCATTACCTCTAAATTGAATAGAGGTTGTAGCTTTTTTAATTCCCTCGTAACTATTGTACTTCTTGGATCCATTTACCCACAATATGATTCCTGGAATTGTGAGTCCAACTCCCGTTGCCATCATCACTCTCCCCCAACCTACTTTGGGGTCATTTGTATTCGAATGCGTATAAGGATCATACGTGGAAGATCTAGTCCCGGCATTATACACAATACCACCTCCTAATATAAAAAAAGCTCCCAATAGAGTCAGTGTCCTGCCTGCCTTTAACTGATTAACCCCCGGATGTGTAGATTCTCCACTATAACCCGACTTGTAAGAATTTTGATTTGAGAAAGCAGGGCTCGCCATGCCATTATTCGTTTTAGCAGAGGCTAAATCTAAATTCTGGGCATAACTCGTAAAAACCACAAAAACAAAAAATGCTACAACGATAAAGTTTTTCACAAAGCTTCTCTGAAGTTAAACATATTGATTCAACATCACCGGCATCACCAGCATCAATATATCTTCAGCCGCATCTTTATCTACAGGGAGAATAACACCTGCTTTATTAGGAGCAGACATCGTAAGTTTAATTTTATCTGAATCAAGATTCGTTAACATTTCGATAAGGAACTTTGCATTGAAACCAATCTCGATGTCCTCACCATCATGCTCACATGACAGACGCTCATTTGCTTCGTTTGAGAAATCTAAATCTTCAGCAGAAATCTGTAATTCGCTTCCTGTGATTTTCAAACGTACCTGATGCGTAGTTTTGTTTGCATAGATGGAGATACGTTTCATCGCACCTAACAAATCGTTACGCTCAATCGTCATGGTAATGTTATTCACGGCTGGAATAACATTGTCATAATCAGGGAAACGCTCATCGATCAATCGGCAAATCATTTTGATATTACCGAATTTGAAGAAGGCGTTCGACATGTTGAAGTTTACACTTACCTCAGAATTTTCTGCAGGCAATGTTGCCTTCAATAAATTCAAAGCTTTGCGTGGAATGATAATCGCGTTGCCGTTATCCGACTTCACATCGGTTCTTCTGTAGCGAACCAAACGATGTCCGTCTGTTGCAACGAAAGTTGTATTCTTATCGCCCAGGTTTACATAAACACCAGTCATGGCAGGACGAAGTTCGTCACTGCTTGTCGCGAAAATGGTATTGTTAATGGCACGTGAAAGAACTTCAGTAGAAATTTCCGCAGAGAAGTCATTTGATACTGAAGGTACTTTAGGGAAATCAGTAGCATTCTCACCTGACAACTTGTAGCGACCATTATCTGAAATAATTTCGATACTATAGGTTGATTCATCAATCGAGAACGTTACAGGTTGCTCTGGAAGGTTTTTTAATGTATCCAACAAAATACGCGCTGGTACAGCAATACTACCTTTCTCTTTCGATTCAACCTGAAGTTCAGTGATGATCGAAGTTTGAAGATCAGAAGCCGTAACGGTGAGGCTTCCTTTATCAAGTTCAAACAAGAAATTTTCTAAGATAGGAACAACAGGGTTCGTGGTGATAACACCATTGATATTGGATAGCTGCTTTAGCAGGTAAGCCGAGTTGACGATAAACTTCATGAAATAGTGGTTTGATTCGTTAAAAGCGGGTGTAAAGTTAGAAAGAAAACCGAATAATAAAACCGCGTTTAAGACCTCTGAACGGTACAAATTACCCTATAAATTTTTCACTAGAGCCGAATGATTCTCTAATCGCTGGAATAGCAATTCACCATTGGCAATCAAAGTTCAGGGCTTGAAGAATGGTTTAGGTTTGAACAGTTCTCTCGCCTTATCAACAGAAAAAACCGCACGGTCATTACCATTGATTAAACCAGGGAACTGGTTTCTCTCTTTATCGAATGGAAAAAGCTGAAGAGAATAGGTTCTGCTGGCGATGTCTGTAATCTTTATCTGCAAAATGGGTTTGCCTGTAAAAAGGCTATCAGTATGCGTAGAAGTTGGAAGGTATTCGTCCACATCAAGGAACGACACGCGATCTAAAAATTCATTGAGCTTCGTGGTGTCGGTTTGGGGCAGCCCTTTTACTCCAAAAAGTTGCTTGTCTAAAACTACTGTAAAATCGTCCTGCACTTTGTCAGGAAAAGAAACATCGAGTTGCTGGAAGTTTTGCCAGCTAAAAGCAAATACCAGTTTATTGCGCCAATCCTTTTCCTGCAACTCAAAAATTCCAGAAACATAAACCCGATAGCCTGGAATAATGACTTGATAACTTTGATCGTCTCCTTCTCCTTTAAAAATGCCTTGAGTTTTTTGAACATTGCCTCCTGCATGAAAACTATAAACAGAATTGCCAACAGTGAACAAATTCACTTTGACACCATTTTGCACAAGTGCAATGTTCGTTGAATCCTGAAGTGAGTTAGCAATCGGTCGTTTGGGTTCTGCCTGTTGAAGCGTTGCAAAAAGAACTTCAATCATGCTGGCATCAGCTTCAAACTGCTCGTTAACTTTCCATCGTGAACCATTAAATTTTAAATCCACTTTTCCACTTTTTGATTCGAGTGTTATCTGGTCAACCGTTTTCAAATCAAAATTCCGAAACAAGTTTTTATCAACCGTATATTGATTGTCAGAGCGACCATACCAATATACTGCCGTTGTTGCTGCAAGCAACACACACAGAATAATCAATAAGCGTTTGTTCTTCTTTTCCTGCATATCAGTATTTAGCAAACTTCTTTTTACGCCAATAGGCTCGGGCCACGCCATACATCAACAACAACAGAATAGGTAGTGCTACATTAATGATCTGCCACTTCAATCGTTCGGAATTTATTTTTTCAGTATTGAGTGGACGAATTTTAACTTGTTTGTTTCGCGCCTGTATCAAACCACCTTCATCCGTTAGGTAAGCAAGTGCGTTCATCAAAAACTCGCGGTTAGCAAACGTGTAGTTTGTGAAAGGATCAAAACCTAACGGCTGAGCTTTCCTTGTTCTTGGATTGACATCATTACGAACGATATCACCATCACCTATGACCAATAATTTAGTTGACTTGCCATCTCCTACAAAAGTAGATTGATCAGCACCTTCCGGTAAAAATCTGTTTTTAAAAAGTGATGAGAATTTTCCCTCTAACAAATATCCTGTCGGAATGGAGGACAAAGTATAATCATCTTGTTTTACTTCTTTTCGAAGTTGGTTCACATTTACACTTACAGGAGCGGTGACCGTGCGGGTGAGTTGTGATGTTAACATCAATGGCGTCTTTAAAATACCTTGTGCCTTTACAGTATCAATACTGCTGATGAATCTAGTAACGACTGCATCTAAGTTTCTTGTAATAGGATGATCTGCATAGTGATTAATAAGCGGAAAGAATGGCCATTCTATTAGCTGATAGTTGGGCTTCCCTCCGGTTTGTCCAGTAACAACCGGATAGAATGAAGAACTTCGATCTTGAATTAGATCGGGATTGATGCGGATACCATACTTAAAAAGTAAATCATCTAGATTCAAATCATACGGCAAAGCAAAATAATCTTCACGCGATGCGCTGTCCATACTTGCATTCATCTTATCCATCAGGAACATCACCTTCCCTCCTCGCATAATGTATTGATCGAGATTAAATTTATCGCTCTGAGAAAAAGGCTGAGTTGGCTTAGCGATAATTAATGCATCCAACTTATTTAATGCATCACGATCCTGAAGGTTGACTTTGGAGATAGCATATACTTCCATGGCATCCTGCTGAAACGCTGCAATATCCAACGACTCCAATTCACCGTGACCTGAAACAAATCCTATCTGTTTTTGATCTTCATTGGTAAGCTTATAAATAGCATTGGCCAATTCGAATTCAATACCTTCAATGGATTGATTGATTTCTTCTTCAGGTGATGAAGATTTATTTCCTTTCAATAACATCACACCAGTTTCCAAACCACCATACGAGATGATCACACCAGGGAAAATTATTTTCTCAATACGTTGTCCGTCTTTCTTATCTATTACATTGGTGGGCTGGATGCCTCGGGCTGATAGATCCGCCATAAATTCGGATTGCGCCTTCTGACTCATTGCAGTAGTGGGGTTAGTCACTACATATTTCACTTTGTTGTTGGAATAAATTCTAAACTCTTCCAGTGTTTCAGTAATCGATTTTTGAAATCTCTTGAAGCCTGCATTCAAATCTCCTTCCAGAAAAACTTCTACATACACATCGTCATCTATATTTTGAAGAATGGATTTGGTTTGATCTTTTAAATTGTATCGCTTCTCTTCTGTGAGATCAATTCTGAAAAAGTAATTCGAAACAACAAGATTAATCAGAATTATAAATACCAATCCATTGGCAAACACCAAAACATCACCCAACATTCTGCTTTTCCAGTTTACCATTGTCTGCTGCCCAGGATTAGTTTGGTAATGGAAAGCATCAGAAAAATGACACTTAGAAAATACAATACATCACGTGAGTCAATTAGGCCTTTGCTTAGCGAGTCGTAGTGATAGGTAATGCCAAATTGTTTTATGAATAGCGCATTCGCAGAAAAGAAACTCAACGAAGCCAACGAATCAAAACCGGTGAAGAAAATAAAACATAAGAAAGCAGCGCATACGAACGCCACAATTTGGTTGGGTGTAATGCTGGATGCAAGAATTCCCACAGAACAAAATATTGCGGCAAGTAAAATCAAACCAATGTATGAGCCAATCACGCCCGATGTATCAATATTACCAATCGGATTTCCAAGACTATAAATTGAAAAGTAATAGACTACTGTTGGTAGCAATGCAAAAAGGACAAGTAGAAAGCTGGCGAGAAATTTTCCAAGTATAATATCCCAATCACTAAGTGGTTTGGTTAATAACATCTCCATGGTTCCTGATTTTCTTTCTTCTGCAAAACTCCTCATGGTGATGGCCGGTACAAGAAAAATAAAAATAAAAGGTGCAACTGAAAAAAGTGTAAACATATCGGCATAACCTGAATCAAGAATAGAGGTATCCGGAAATACCCAGGCCAATAAACCCATGCCCACCAGAAAAACTCCAATCACCACATACGCGATGAGGGAGTTAAGGAAGCTTTTAAATTCTTTTGAAAGTATCTGAAGCATTTCTGATCTTATCCTGATTACAATTCGTTTTCAATTGGAGTTGGCGAAATAGTAAGGTCTCTGAAAATATTTTCCAGAGAAGCCTCTTCTTGCTTTAATCCAACCAATGATAATTTTTTATCCGCAGCAAAGCGAAACAACTCTGGTCGAATGTCAACACCTGAAGCAGCAACGACTGAGAACTTTCCTTTCGATAATTCCTGTGCGCGAATAACTCCCTTCAAAACACTCAACTCATTTGCCTCAACATTTCCTTCAAACTCTACCATTACCGATATACCGGCATCGCTCCGTTGCAAAAGATTTTGAAGCGAATCGTCAGCTACAATCTTTCCTTTATTGATCACAACCACACGATCGCAAAGCGCTTGCACTTCCTGCATAATGTGCGTTGAGAAAATTACCGTCTTATTCTTGCTTACTTCTTTAATGAGTTTCCTGATTTCAATCAATTGATTGGGATCCAATCCGGAAGTAGGCTCATCCAGAATCAAAACCTTTGGATCGTGAAGTAAGGCTTGTGCTAATCCAATGCGTTGTCTATATCCCTTTGAAAGAGACTCAATTTTTTTGTTTTGTTCGCGTGTCAAACCACAGCGTTCAATCATCTCGCCCACTCTCGACTTCAACGCCTTATCCCTAATGCCATACAATCCTCCAATAAATTCAAGGTACTCGTGGACATACAGGTCAAGGTAAAGTGGATTGTGCTCGGGCAAATACCCTGTCACTTTCTTCACCTCCATGGGATTGTCCAATACATTATAACCCGCCACAATTACATTGCCCGAAGTTGGCGGTAAAAAACAAGTAGCCATTTTCATGGTGGTGGATTTTCCTGCTCCATTGGGGCCAAGAAAACCAACGATCTCCCCCTCTTGTACATCAAACGAGATATCATCAACCGCTTTCTGCTGGTCGTATTGCTTCGTTACATGTTGAATTTGAAGGGACATAGTGAAGTTGAAGCCGCAAGATTAAAGTTTAAAGTTCACAGTTCAAATTTTCAGGTTCAAGGTTTATAAAACCCAATTGATGGATCATACCTGACTTACCAAACGGTAAAGATTAATAATATTATAGTTTTCTCAATCATAAATTAAGCGATAGCCGCAGGAAATGGTAGTGAGAGAAAAAGGCTTATACTATCGGTCAAAGCTTATATTTCAAATACCCTGTTTATCTTGCAGGTTAATTGGTCATTTGAGGTTCAACTCTTAAGTTATTTATGGTCTGCAATAATTGCGAACAAAACGATTACACATCATTTGCAAATGTAAAGTGTTTCTCTACACACGAACCTTTAAGCGTAGCCAAATGCAAGCATTGCGATTTGGTTTTTCTGAGCCCACGGCCTGATAAAAAATTGGGACTTGCTTATTTTGAAAATGCCTACTCAAATGCAAAAGGTTTTGAATCGCACAGCTATTATCGGGATCATCAGCAAATATTCAGCAGAAACCAAAATCGTTTTGATCTAATTAAAAGCCTTCCTTGTCCGAATTCAAAAATTTTGGATTTCGGTGCAGGCCAAGGTCATTTTGTAAAAACAGCACTCGACAATGGATGGCAAGCGGATGGAATTGAGTTATCACCCGCTGCTATTGTTGCGGCTAAAGAGAATTTCAATATCGAGCTATTGGATAGCGTCAACAAATTGCAAACACACGACTTTGGCGTTATTGCCTTATGGGATGTAATTGAGCATTTGGAAAACCCGAAGGAGACCATTCTTGAATTAGCAAAGCACCTTCATAAAGATGGATTCATTATTGTAGAGACCAGCAATATTGATTCTCTTGATTATTTCATTCAAAAAGAGAAATGGGGTTACTGGCATGTGGATCACTTTTATTACTACTCTAAAAAAACAATTGAATACCTTTTTCGATCTATTCATTTCCAGTTGGTTTCACCCCCAGCTAGTAAATCAGCAAAAGGAAGTTCCTCTTTCACTAAATACTTACCGTTGCTGAACCCTGTAAATTTTGTTACAGCCCTTCGTAAGAAAAGCATTTTGCAAAAGCATAAGAATCTGGCAAAGAGTTCCCTGATGACCGTGATTGCCAAAAGAACCGTATAACAAACAAATATTTCACATCAGACTTGCGTTACACTATATATATCCCTTTCAAAGCAACGAACCCAGAATAAGACTCTGAACGATCATTTACTTTTTTTTAAGAATTGGTATAGATTACCACTGATGTTTTTTAGAACTTTATCATTCAAATTACCTTTTATGCGATTTATCCGAATAGCACTATTACTTGCCATTGCCACGTCCGGTTTCAGCCAACAAGGTTATAACATAAAATTTAATGTTCAGGGACTAAAAGACACTACCGCCTATCTCGCTCATTATTATGGCGAAAGCACCTATATCAAAGACACCGCAAGCGTAAATAGCAAAGGTGAGTTTACATTCGATGGAAAAATTACCTTACCTCAGGGTGTTTACATGTTGGTATTGAACAAGACTCGGGTAATGGAATTTGTTATCGGGCAAAGTCAACGTTTCAGTTTCGATACCAAATCAGAAGATTACATCAAGGACATGAAGGTTACAGGTGATCTGGATAACAAACTCTTTTTCGAGAACATGATTTTCAATATGGATCGTCATAAAGAAGCAGAACCTTTTATGAAAATTATTCAGGACAGTACGCTGGCTGAAGACAAGAAGAAAGAAGCAAGAGAAGGCTTTGCAAAAGTAAACGAGAAAGTAACGGCTTATCAAAAGGATGTAATTGCTAAACACCCAACTACATTAACAGCGAGAATCTTTAAAGCGAATCTACCGATAACGATTCCTGATCCACCAAAGAAAGCCGATGGTTCAATCGACTCTACGTTCCAGCTTCGTTGGTATCGCGAACACTTCTTCGACAATTTTGATCTAGCAGATGATGCCCTTATTCGGATGCCAAAGCCTATTTATTCTGATAAGATAAACGAGTATCTCGACAAGCTGTTCGCACCACAAGCGGATAGCATAACAAAAGCCATTAACAGGATTGTAGCGCTCGCAAAGAAAAACCAGGAGACCTATAAATATTCTGCGTGGACCTGCTTGTTAAAATATCAGCAGCCTGAAATCATGGGGCTTGATGAGGTCTATGTAAATGTGTATGATAAATATTATGGATCAGGGGAAATGAACTTTTGGGTGAATGAAAAGCTCAAGAAGAACCTAAAAGACCATGCCGACCGGTTGCGCAAAAGTTTAGTGGGCAAAACTGGCGCAAACCTGATCATGCAGGACTTAAACCAGAAACCACGCTCGATGTATGATATCAAATCAAAATACACCATCCTCTTTATCTTCGATCCAGACTGTGGACATTGTCGAAAGGAGACCCCGATACTGGTTGACTTTTACAACAAGAACAAGTTAAAACTGGATGTGGAAGTGTATGCCGTAAGTGCTGATACATCTATGGCCAAGATGAAGGATTATATTAAAGAGATGAAAATGCCGTGGATAACAGTAAATGGTCCACGTACCTATGTAGGCAATTACCAGGAGCTTTATGATGCTATTACAACTCCTTCGATCTATATCCTGGACAGAAAACATAAAATCATTGCGAAGAAACCACCTATTGAAAAACTAGAAGACTTTTTAACGCAATACGAGAAGTTTGAAAAGGCAAAGGCATCGTCAAAGCTTTAAGTCTTACCCTTTCCACCTTAAATTTTCAACTAAAACGGCAGCTGCTCCCATCAATTACGAGCCGTCTGTAACCTTTTTATACTTTTTTCAGTCTTACATGCAACTATTCACCCATTTGCAAGTATCTAATGGTGTAGTAAAACAATTACCACAATAAAATTTACAGTTATGGCATTCCTAGACAATCTCCTCGGCAAGAAAAAAACAATTGTGAAGGCAAAATGCCCGATTACAAAAGAGCAAATTGAGACCGGATTCGGGTATTTACTTACTACGTCCGATGTTGTGGCCTCTAAAAAATATTGGGATATGGTGATGACAGAGCCCGAAACTATCTCGTATTCGGTTTCTCACTTCAAAAATTTGTCAAGTGGCACACAGATGCGCAGTATGATTTTTGAAAAATATAGTGGTATCGAAACTCCCTGGATGATTTCAGACTCGTGTATCAACCTTTTCGAGAATATCGACAAACAAACCGCTCGCGAAAACGCTAAGAAATGGTGGGCTGCGGAAGGTAAGTTCAATCCTGAAAATACCGGACCTGCAGT
>JANODK010000187.1:0-14775 GCA_031412655.1 Chryseolinea sp. | reverse complement strand
TTATTACTGGGAGTTTGGTGCAGGTGAAGGAACATCGCGCGCAGTCGATCCTACCTATACCTATTTCGATCCGGGTGTTTATTCCGTAACGCTTTCCGCTACCAATATTTTAGGTGATACTGTTCAGATTACTAAGCAGTTTATCATTGAAGTATTTCAACGACCTCAGGCGCTCTTCAGTCTTAAGCCACGGGTAGTAACTATTCCGGGTGGAATGTTGTATACCAACAACCAAAGTATGGGTGCCAATTCGTTCAGCTGGAATTTTGGCGATGGAGGAACATCGGATGATGTTGAACCTCAACATACTTACACAGAGGAAGGAGTGTACGATGTTACGTTAATCGCTTCGAGCTCGAACGGATGTGCTGATACAACTAAACTCATAGCGGCTGTACGCGTGGAAAAGGATGCACAACTTTTAATTCCAAACGCATTCTCCCCGAATCTTTCAGGGCCTGGTGGAAATGGTGAGAACGATATTTTCCTTCCTTTAATGCGTGGTGTAAGTGAATTTGAAATGGCGGTGTTTGATCGTTGGGGCGAATTACTTTTTGAAACCCATTCGGCAACAGAGGGCTGGGATGGATATTATAAAGGTAAGCTATGTCCTCAGGACGTCTATGTCTATAAAATAGTAGCCAAGTATGAGAATGGACAAACGGTAACACGAGCAGGGGATATACATTTGATTCGATGAGTATGAAAAATTATTTTACGATCCTTTTATTCTTAGCAACAACGTTTAGGTTGTTCGGCCAAGACCCTGAGTTCTCACAATATTATTCAGCGCCTTTGTATTTAAATCCGGCCTTTAGTGGAACAGCGGCTGATCACCGGTTCATTGCAAACCATCGAAATCAGTGGCCGAGCATTACGAATGGTTTTGTTACCTATGCTTTTTCATACGATTATAATTTGGATCGCTTAAATAGTGGGCTTGGGTTTTTAGTAACTACCGATAAGGCCGGAACTGCCAATCTAAAATCTACGACACTGAATTTTCAGTATGCCTATAAAGTAAGTCTGAGTGATAAGTGGGTCTTATCATCTGGATTAAATTTCGGTGTTGGCTTTAGAAGTGTTGATTTTAGCAAGCTTGTATTTGGTGATCAACTTGCATTCGATGCTACTGGCACAACACCAAGCGATGATCCTGTTTTTTCAAATCTGCAAAGCACAACCTATTTTGATTTTGGTGCAGGTACTTTACTGTACAGCCGTAAATTCTGGTTAGGATTCTCAGCAGCTCACCTCAATCATCCGAACAGATCGTTAATAGGAGAGCAAG
The DNA here is from genome assembly GCA_031412655.1 of Chryseolinea sp. Classification (GTDB taxonomy): domain Bacteria; phylum Bacteroidota; class Bacteroidia; order Cytophagales; family Cyclobacteriaceae; genus Chryseolinea. The sequence goes on along the minus strand of JANODK010000187.1, from coordinate 13,484 downwards.
CGGATATCCCAGTTAAGGTATCGGTACATGGAGGTGTGCGTATACCGTTGTATAATGGTGTTTTTAAGAAAGAGCGCACAGCATCCATTGCACCCTCTTTTGTATATAAGCGACAAGGTAATTTTGATCAGTTGGATATTGGTACTTATTTTTTCTATGAACCTGTTGTGGTGGGCTTGTGGTATAGAGGCATACCGATTCAGCAAGATGTAAAGGACAATACGAATCAGGATGCTGTAGTGGTGATTCTCGGTTTTCAACTGCAGAAGATCGAGTTGACTTACAGTTATGATATTACCGTCTCAAAGCTTGGTCCAAATTCTGGCGGCTCGCATGAATTAGCATTGAAGTACAGACTCAACATGGCAGCGCAAATCACAAAGCGAAAGAAAGAGAAATTTATTCCTTGCCCAACGTTTAATAGAGACTAGTTTAAAGGTATTCAGTATTTGGTAATCGGTTAATTTAATGCCGCTTACAGAATATTGATTACCGATTACTGATTACTCATTACTGATTACCAATTTCTTCCAATCACTTTTTTCTATTCTAAAAATGTTGACTTGATTTTCCCTGTAGGAAGTTAGTTTCTCGAGGAGCATACCATTTTTTGTGGCAACATTGGCCGATGGTATATTCGTAATACTAACAATGGAGATTACAGAGTCTTTGAGGTTATTCGCAAAAGCATAATCCCTGCATTTGTGTGCTGCCTCCGTTGCATAACCTTTATTTCGGTAAGATGGTAGGAGTGAGTACGCCACTTCCAGTTCTTCTTTGTCATCAACGTGTTGAATTAGTAATCCACTATACCCAATTAAATTTCCGGTTGACTTCTCCACTAATGCGTTCATTCCACCGAGATCGGATGCATATCGATTTTCTTGCTTTTCGTACCATTTGCGGCATTCGGTTTCAGAGTCTTGTCTTTGCTCGATCCAATGCTTGAATGATGACGGGTCTTTAAAGAAATTAATCCAATCGTTAAATTGAGAAATATCGACTGACCTGAAATGAAGCCGTGATGTTTGTTCCTTGTCTAATATGTACCTCATATTAGTGTTGTATTGATCACTGCTTTACAAACTGTACGTATTCTTTAAAATCACTTGCTACAACTGTTGGCATTTTTTCTGAGTTAAAACTATACCCAATGCATAAACCAACTTCTGAATCAATAACCAGGTGCGCATTTCGAATTGAATTACTGGGAAAAATTTGAACGTAACAGTACTTTGAACTTCGTTCAATAATGGCATTCTCAATTACTGAATAGTCAACAATCTCCACGGGGTACGGATACTGTTTTTTTATTTTATCAGCGGTCAGGCTTTTATCAATTTCATCTTTATCGATCAGCAAGGTTTTGGTTTTTAAAACTCGAGCATAATGGTATAGCTCATCTAATGTACTACGGGTCGTTTTATTTGATAGTATTAATCTACCATGTAATTGAGCCTGCATAATCTGAAGACCCATATAGAGGTCGCCTTTTCTCGGAAATGGTTTTGGAAAATCCTGCCAATAGAGATGAGAATTGTAAAGCGCTTTGCTGTTATAATTCTCTAATAAGTTTATGGCCAGCGCACTTACCTCTCTTGAGTTACTTTTGTATTGGTACGTGATGAAGAAGAGTACGGAGTATTTTTTTGCTTCTTTCGAATCGGCAAGTTCGAGAACTTCTGCTTTGCTTTTGAATTCGTAACTTGGATTAAACTTCCAGACTTTCGGTATTACTTCCTGTATTGTTTCATTGTACCATTTGATTGCATTTTTGTATCCATTCAATTTTGATGGATCATTGGCAAACATTTTTAGTATTTTAGAATCTTCATCTTCTAATGTTACCAGAGTAATTCGATCGTTTAGCTTTTTAACTTCATCGGCTGCCAGTTCGGGCCTTCCCCATTGTGCCTGAATGTTAATGGAAAGGGCAAGTAGTAAAATGCCACCGGCTAAAATTTGTTTCATACTTTTGCTGAGTTAGTTCAATACTATTCCGGAAGATAACAAATTGCCATTTCGCTATTGGTTCGTGTTTGTATTTTTATTTTTGTAAATATCCTTTGTATGGATGTAGTAAAATTTCGATCCGTTGGATGTGTTCGGTGTGACGTAACGTTGTTAAAAATATGGGCTACAAAGAATAAAATAAATGCGCCTGTTAAAACCGGAGAAAGAATATAGAGATAGCCTTAAAGTGGCGTGTTTGAAACCGGGTTAGTGCCACGTTGCAGAACTAATTTAGTTGAAAAATCGATTGCCTTAAAATCACCACACCATGTATTATGAACTGTGTTGGTGGCTGTTGTGTGCCCTGAATGTCTACCGAGGGTACAATTTAGTGATTCGTTCATTGAATGGTAGACAATGTTGTAACAAAGATGAGAGACTTTCATCAGGAAGTTGTCAAGGAGATGGATACAAGCTGACCCCCAAAGGATAATGTCAGAAGTCTCACGTAATCTTAGGATAATGGAAAGTTGAAAGGATGTCCTCTCAACAAGGAGAGAACAGGCTTACTTGGAAAACCACCACAAGGTGCTTTGCTTTTAAGGCGTATGTAATTAGTGTTGTGGAAACGGATGAACTGCTGTTGTATGGCAGAACAATTCAAGTGATGTCTGAGGAGATGAACGAGATGAGAATGAACCATCGCAGAGATGTCGTAATTGACCTTGTTGTTGCTCAAAACCCGAGGGATCAGCGCCCCGAAGGGATCAGTCGTAAGCGCTACCTGTATTGCAGCTTATGACGGGTAACCGGTATAAAGATGGCATGACCTTAGACTGGGCTTTGTTACGAAACTGGGGAACCTTACTGTTGGTGTTAAGGGAAAGTTATAAGTCCCGAAGGGATAAGACGAATACTGATACAGCTAAGCGGCAGATCAGCTCGTAGTAGTGTTGATGCTCTTGGAAACTTGAGAGGAGCGAATGGGCTGACGTATTAGGATTGTTAGTATTGGTCAACCTGTAGATTTTTTTCATTTACAGGGATGAACCGAAACTTCAATCCGTCTTTCATATAATATGCCTTTAATATGAAGGGATACGAAGAGCCGTGTGATGGGAGACTATCAAGCACGGTTCTGTGAGAGGTTTAGGGGTGAAATTCCCCTTTACCTACCCGATCCCTTCTCGCTCTCTGGTTCTCAGTCAGTCAGTACGTTGTCGGTGAGGTGTCAGGGAGTAGAATTGATTCTGAGTACATGGTTATCCGCATTGTGTTTGATTCTACTTTGTCCATGAGTCATTCTTTGTATTGCGTACAACATCCCGGGGGCCAAGTGTGAACAGCTCTCGGTTTACATTTACTATTCTATCAAACATGTGTGCCGCCTGAGGGTCGGCTTCACTTTTAAAGACTATTGATACTTTGCCTTTGCTACGTCTACATGTTAGGAATTCCGAAGAATTATTTTCACACTAAATCTTATCGCTCAAGTAAAAGACATTCGTCATTTTTTCGCTTTCCATCCACAAGTGTCGGGCAATTTCTATATTATTTGAATATTCGTCAGCCACTACCTTTGTAGGATAGCCTCTCATTTGTTGAAACCCATCTGGCCCAATAAACTCGCCACCTTTTAAGTCTTTGTCCAACGCAGCAAATAAAATAGGTAGTGCTCCTTTTGCAGCGGCTTGTAAAAAAAGATTGCCAAGCGGTCTAATCAAAGCCGGGTAATACTGGTCAAGGTTGGTTTTGGAAAGCCCGGGATGAGCGGCCACTGAAATAGTATTGAAGCCAGCAGCGGATAACCTTCGTTGCAACTCAAAGGCAAACATTAAACAAGCACGTTTACTTTGTCCATAAGCTTTGGTCTTGCTATAGCCTTTCTCGAATTGGAGATCATCAAATAGAATCTCTGACCATTTGTAGGATAAACTGCTCAACGTAACTACTCGAGCACCCGAAGTGTTGGTAAGCAAGGGCAACAGTAGACCCGCAAGTGCAAAATGACCAATATAGTTGGTAGCCAGTTGGTTTTCAAATCCGTCTTCAGTCAATTTATAAGGCGACATCATGATGCCTGCATTGTTGATGAGCAGATGTAACTTCTGGTAATGTCTTCGGAACTCATCAGCGAATTTCCTTACGCTGGCAAGACTACTCAAATCAAGCAGCATGAGTTTTATTTGAGCGTTGGGATTTTCTTGAAGTATTTTCGCTTTGACTTCTTCAGCCTTTTGTATATCTCGGCAGGCCATGATTACCTCAACCTCTTTTCTAACCAGTCCAACTGTAGTTTCATACCCTAGTCCGCTATTAGCACCTGTAACAATAGCTACGTGTCCAAGTTGCGAGGGTATCTGATTAACACTCCATTTACTCATAACTTTGAATTGTTTTATTTAAGTCACAGCAAAAAATAAAGTAGTCAGTCGCGATCCAAAGTAAAAATCAAACTCAGAAAACTTTATACAACTTTATCTCTTCCGGTTTGGATGTTGCATTAAACTCTATCAGACAAGACTCAAATTTGGGCTCACCAAAAGGTTTGAAATTATTCCCAAATCCAACAAGTTCTTTTGGAATTCCAAGAAAATTCATATCCGCTTCTCCATTGTCATTGAGATCCTGATAAACTGAAATTGCATATTTTCCGTAAGGTACTTGAAATGATGCTGTTTGAACATCTTGACCGGTGGATAAGACCATCTTTTTGTAGGGACTTTCCAGCCAGCTTGTTTCGCTAGTATAGATTTCGACAATAACCTTTCCTTTGTTCTTCTGGATATTCGAGATTTTAATTACTAACGATTCTTGTGCAAAAGATTTGGATGTAATGAATAGTGTTGCAATTGTCGTGACTGTGAGAATGATGGAAAGATTTGTTTGACGTATCATCATTTTTAGTTTTGTACGACTGCAAATGTATAAGTAGTCAGTGCTGTGCTGCTAGGAGGAATCTTACTTTTGCTCGGACAAATCTTGCCTAACACTTTCCCGGTATTCGGTAGGAGTTAGTTTCGCTAGTTGCTTGAACAGCCTACCAAAATAGGAAGGATCAGAGAAGTTGAGCTCAAATGCCACTTGTGAAATGTCTTTTGAAAAATCTTGCAAGAGCACCTTGCTATGATTAATCAAGAGTTCATTAATATGCTGCTTTGGGGGCTTATTAGTAACATAATTCACAGACCTGTTAAGGTAGTTTTCAGATACTGCCAGTGAATCTGCGTAAAAATTTAAATCTCTCCTGTGAATAAAATTCTCATATAGCAACTCTTTAAACAGCATGGTAATTTCTGAATGTCGATCGGGTTTTGATGATGCGGGAGGCCATGTTTCCGCTAATTTTAGCACAATGGCTTTCAGCATGGACACTTCAATTTCGGTTGACGAGGCAGTTTTATTTTTTTGCTGTACGATTAAAGCACAACATTGGCAGAGCCATTTCATTTCAACCCGTGAAACAGAATGTTTTGGATTGAATGAAAAACGGTTTAGTAACGCTTTGTTGGTGAAAACCTGAGGAAGGACACCACTGTCTAAATGAATAAAATATCCTTTTGATAAAGGACTGATTGATTTGATCGCATTGAGATGACTTTCCCTGATAAATAGTACATCATTGGCGCTTAACTCTAGAATATCATTGTCAACCTGTTGCTCACCACCGCCCTCTAAAAACAGTAATAAAAAATTATAGTCAGTTCTAAATAAAGGGGTCGGTGGTTTAAAGAAAGAAAAGGCAATACTCAAAGGGTATAGTTGAATAGGAGTCTGCCTAAACGCAAACGGTTCATCCGTATTCCTCATAAATTGATCAACAAACCCTTTGAAGTTTACGATATCAAAATTTTTATTTGGCATGAGATTTTTACTCTTCTGTCAATTGGTGTGTCGAACGTTACTTTGTTGTCTTGGAGAATTTGTCGGGTTACTCGAAGGGCATGTTGCTAACGTTTGTGTTTGCGCAGTGGTGGGCTTTCGAAGCCGCCACTGTCCGCGTGGGCAAACGTTGAACGAAGATAACGCTTATAGCTTACACGTCACCCCACTATTGCGCAAACATTTTGTTGGCAGTAGTACCGCTTGCACGATCGTTCACCGGTCAACTTATTTATTCGTCTTGTAGAATGTCGGCTTAGTAATTCCTATGCTTTTTAGATATTCTTTGTTCATCTCAAAATTCATTTGCGTCAGAACGTTCAAGTACTCCTCAATTGGTTCTAGTCCAACCTCTGCTCTTCGTTTATTCACATTCACACTGTCTGCCAAACTCTTTGGATAAGCTTGTCCTAACGAATTATAAATCACCTGTGTTCCGTAGATTTGTTTCTCGCCAGTGTTAATTTTTACTCTGTCTGTCAATAACCCGTAACAACTGCCACTAGCATTCTTATTATCCACTTCTATTTTCAGTTTTTCAAGCACTCTTGATTGAAATGCTGGGTCAGAATCACAATGTTGTACCATTACCCAAAAGTCTTGTGCGCCTTTCTCTCCAACCAAACTATATCCAGGATACCCAAATTTCTCAAATATTTCCTCCAGCCTTTTTTTGTGGGTCGTAAATACACTGTCCTTAAAGTAGTTCAACATTGTCCAGTCTTTGTATTTCCCCTGTGGTATACCCGCAGCTATCTGGTCAATCTCCATCATGGATTTTAATTCATCAGCGAGTTCTTGATTGAATTCAATCTTTCTTTCATTCTTTTTATTTTGGCCAAATGTCTGGCTACAATTAAGAAGAAGTAATCCAGCGATGTGAAATAATAATAGTCTTTTCATATTGTAGCTAATTGTCCTGCGGTACTGCCAACGTTTATGCATGGGCAGTGGTGGGTGTAAGATGTGCGTCACTGTCCCCGTTGCAAAAACGTATTTTGAAAGATAACACTTTTACCTTAAACCAAAACCCACCATCGCGCATGCATTTTTGGCGGTAGTTTGAACTACATGCGATCTCTAATAGGCGCAAGTACCAATGATTGCAATTGTATTTCAAATCTATCAATTTTTTCCTTTGTTATCTCAATGCGATAACTCTCAGCAATGTCCGCTGTCACAATATTCAAATGCGGACCACCAAATCTTCCCTGTACATTGATAAATTCAATCTCCTTAATCTTAGAAATCTCGAATCGGTGCTCCGCAAAATGAAACGGAACAAGTGGTCTTTTAATTATCAATTCCGTATTTGTCAAATGGAATGTTTTAACTTTTCTAGCGAATTGAACTCCTCCTAGCACAATAAATGTCCAGCCCAGTATTAAAAATATCGTGTCTGCATCTGGTCGCGTGACCATAATAATGCCAACTCCTAATTCAAGGATTGCATCCAGAAAAAAGGGGATGTTTCTAACTACGTCTATTTTTAATTCAAATTTATACTCTGTCATAGTTCAAATTACCGCCAACAATTGTCTGTAAACAATATCACCTATATCTCCTTAATGTTAGCACTCCAAGATAAACCTACCTTCTAAATTTTCCTACGGCAGGGCTTACAATTGAAATAGCTAGTGCTATCGAACCTCAATCAACAAACTTTGAACCTCAAACTTTGAACCTGGAACTCGAATCATTTACCTTTACCTCCTAATCCATTTCGCTTTAATGAATTTAGCCGGTTCGCTCACGCACAGTATATTTTCAGTAGTAGGTAAGGTTGCTGATCGGCTCAACATTGAGGCGTATGTAGTAGGCGGTTACGTGCGCGATCTGATTTTAGAGCGCCCTTCAAAAGATATTGACTTTGTTTGTGTAGGCAGTGGTATAGGATTGGCGCAAGAAGTGGCAAGGGCACTTGGTTCTGATGTACATGTAAATATTTATAAGAATTTTGGCACTGCTCAAATTCCGTATGAAGGCATGGATTTTGAGTTTGTCGGTGCACGTAAAGAATCATACAGACAGGAATCACGTAAGCCAATCGTTGAAGATGGTACACTGGATGACGATCAAAAGCGCAGAGACTTTACTATGAATGCGCTGGCCATCAGCCTCAATGCAAAAATGTTTGGTGAGCTAATCGATCCGTTCGGTGGACAGGAGGACATGAAGAAGAAGATCATCCGCACACCACTTGATCCTGTTATTACTTTCTCCGATGATCCGCTTCGCATGATGCGTGCCATTCGCTTTGCCTCTCAATTGAATTATGATATTGAGGCCGATACATACGAGGCAATTGTGAGTCAGGCTGAGCGATTAAAAATTGTTTCGCAGGAACGGATTACGGATGAGTTGAATAAAATTATTTTAAGTACAGTGCCTTCGTATGGATTCAAATTACTTTTTCACAGCAAACTGCTAAACCTTTTCTTTCCGGAGCTGGTGGCGCTTCACGGTGTGGAATACATTGGCAACAAGGCACACAAAGATAATTTCTTCCACACGCTCCAAGTGTTGGATAATGTATCGAAGATGTCAGATGATTTGTGGTTGCGCTGGGCAGCCATCCTCCATGATATTGCCAAGCCAGCAACGAAGCGATTCGACAAAGATCATGGCTGGACCTTTCACGGTCACGAAGACCGGGGAGCACGCATGACTCCCAATATTTTCAGACGACTCAAGCTTCCGATGAATGAGAAGATGGAGTTCGTTCAAAATCTTGTTCGCTTACATTTACGTCCAATACCTTTAGCGAAAGAGGTAACGGACTCAGCCATTCGCAGATTGCTTTTTGATGCAGGTGATGATATTGATGCGTTGATGAAACTTTGTCGTGCTGATATTACCTCTAAGAACATGGACAAGGTTGGTCGCTTTCTGAAGAACTTTGATTTGGTTGAAGAGAAGATTGCCGAAGTAGAGCAGAAAGATCACCTTCGAAATTTCCAGCCTCCTATTACCGGAGATGAAATTATGAAGATGTATGATCTTCCTCCAGGAAGAATCATTGGTGATTTGAAGGAACAAATAAAAGAAGCGATACTCGAAGGTGAAATTAAAAACGATAGGGAAGAGGCAATGGTACTTTTAGTTAAACTTGCGAAGGAGAAGGGGCTTGGGTAGGTTTGAGGTTCCAGGTTTGAAGTTCGAGGTTCAAGGTTCCAGGTTTAAAGTTTATACTTTGTGTTTTTGTAATTCTAAATACTACATTCTAAATACTACATTCCAAATACTACATTCACACACATGAAAAAAATTCACGCAACAACTATTCTGGCAGTTATTCATAATAATCAGGTTGCTATTGGTGGCGATGGTCAGGCAACGATGGGTAATACTATCGCAAAAAGTAACGTAAAGAAAATTCGCAAGCTCCAGGATGGAAAAGTACTGACTGGATTTGCGGGTTCAACGGCTGATGCATTTACACTATTAGATCGCTTCGAAGAGAAACTTGGTGCCTATGGTGGCAACATGAAACGTGCGGCAATTGAATTGGCAAAAGACTGGCGTATGGATCGCTTCCTTAGAAGATTAGAAGCCATGTTAATTGCTGTAAGCAAAGATGAAATTCTCGTTCTCTCCGGAACAGGAGATGTATTGGAGCCGGACAATCAGGTAGCGGCAATTGGCTCGGGATCCATGTATGCTCAATCCGCTGCTTTGGCATTAAAGAAACATGCACCTCATTTAACGGCTGAAGAAATCGTGCGAGAGAGTTTGAACATTGCGGCTGATATCTGCATTTACACCAATCATAATTTGGTGATTGAGAAGATTGGATAAGTGCAGCTAGTGTGCAGTAGTGATGTCGATAATTAAAAAAGAGAGGCGATGTATTTTACATTGCCTCTCTTTTTTAATTCTGTTGTATGAAATATTTTATTTTTCTGCAGGGAATGCAAATGCTGCAGCATCTACTTTTGGATCGAGTTCAACTGCTGTAACAACAATGGCTGCACTTGGTCCGCCTTTAGTTCCTTGCGAAAGTGCGAACGGCATCATTAAACCATTTACATCCTGGTATTCGCTCATTTTAATTACAGAAGTTGAGCCTTTGCCTGGTCCGTATTTTATTTCGGTTTCAAACATAACCAAAACATAACTGTCTGTATCGAAGTAGTAGAGCACTGTATTCTCTACGTCTTTCCCTGCTACTTTGCCAGGGCTTTTTGTCAGTTTTATTTTAAATGCAGTTGTACCATCAACTGTATCTTTACCTAATAGTTCAACTTTGTAGCCTCTTGCTTTATAGTTTAATAAAGCATGTGGAAAATCGCCAATATCTTTTTTGAAAATCTCAGTGTCTTCAGCACTACTTTTTTCTCCTTTCAAAGTTTGGTTATGACTCCAAAGTGTAGTACCATCGTACACATTTTGCTTGATTTCAGTGCCTTGAAAATCAATAACCGTCATCTGTCTTCCGTCTTTCAGTTCGTAGATGGTTACGGGTATTTCCATTCCGCCCTGGTTTACTTTGGCCGAAATTTTAGTTCCTTGCAGAGCTTTCCATTTAGCGACTCCGCCTGTGTTTTCGAAAAATTTCTGGATGATTGCATCTGCATTTTGTGCGTAAGAGGCAGAGCTGCAAATCAGCGCTATTGCCAGAGCCAACATTCTTTGTTTCATAGTTTTGGTTTTTATTTTATTAGTTGATGGATGAGCTTGAAAATTACAATGGGCTTAACAAAGCTCCAATTTTTCGATCCGATACTTCTTATTTAAGCTTTGGAGTTTTAAGAGTTAATGCTTGGGCTTTGCATTTCTGGGTTTAGGCCATGGATAACTTTTAGGAGTATATTTTTTTGGTGATCCTTTAATTTGTTTCTTTTTCTCCCGATCCTTTTTCTCAACGTCTACAAACTTGGAAATTCCAACGGTGAGTTGAGCAAACATATCTCGTCTTGCACCCGCAATATCGTAGAGTGTCTGATAGGTACTGACTTTGGTAAGGTAAGTTGTGGTTCTGGATTCAAGCAGCCCATAGTTCACTCTAAGATCAAATGAAACGCGCCAGCTTTCAGATACATCCCAATCGGAACGAAAACCAACAGCAACAAAAAACTGAATTGGTTTGAAATCTGATTTTTGGAGCATTTGATACTTACTCACTTCAGGTGAAATAACACCGTCATATTCACGGATGTAAGTAGGAGGAAGAACAGGAGGAACTATTTCATCTGGAAATTTGAACTTTGCGTCATGGTGACTTATGGTTTCTTTTCCTTTCAGCAAATACGCTGCGCTTACCGAGCCAATAAAACTTACCCTGAAAAAAGACATATCAATCATCCTTACTTTGCAACCGATGGGAATGTTAAGGTATTGAAGGTTTATTTTTCGAACGCCTTCATGACCGCCAGTAGTGTTGACCACATGAAAGTTTTGCCCCACCGTAGTAATGCCAGGACTTAAAAGAAAGCCTACATTTTCGAAATCAACTTCATAGTTTATGCCAATAGGTGCAAACTTCAAATCGTACCGGGTTTGATAGCGCTGGTCTTTACTAATGCCTTCATCGTAGGTATAAGAGGAAGCAATGCCTGTAAAAATACCCAACGAGAACGTACGAGTTTGGGACCTCACCAGAAGCGAGGCAAGTACTAACAAAATCGTAAAGTAGAGTTTCGGCATCGACATCAACTAAATAAAAAGAACTATATCAGGCAAAATAAGCATTAATATCAAAAAGGCGTACGAGAATAGGGTAAGTGGATCATGAATATATTCACATGAATAAAAAGCGGTTAATTTTGCACGGCTTTTAAGTTGATAACAATAATGGACAAATTCAAAAAGTACTTCGATGGATTGCAATTTCGAGGTAATATTTATGTTGCGCTGATATACAGACTATTGCTTGTCATGCTTTTGTTTTCAGCATGTCGAATCGGATTCTATTTATTCAACTTGAAATCTTTTCCGGGCATTACTTCGTCTTATTTACTGCAACTCATGAAGGGTGGTTTGGTCTTTGACCTGGCTACTGTTCTCTATATCAATTCACTTTACCTTGTGTTGGTGATGATTCCGTTAAACCTGAGGTTTAATAAGTATTATCAAATCGGTTTAAAGATTCTGTTTATTGCTACCAATGGATTGGCACTCACTTCTAATGTTGCTGATTTTATTTATTACAAATTCACGTTACGCAGAACAACGGCCGATGTATTCCGGCAATTTGAAAACGAAACCAATTTGAGTGGATTGCTATTCAGTTTTATACTGCACTATTGGTATGCTGTAGTGGTTCTGATTCTTTTTCTGGTCTTACTCGTAACACTGTATAGCGTGGTTAAGGTAACAGGGCCTCAACTTAAAAACACATTAGCGTACTACATTTCTGGAGTGGCAGTGATGTTTATCATTATCATACTGTTTGTTGGTGGAGTGAGGGGTGGCTATAAATCAAGTACGCGCCCGATTACGCTGAGCAATGCCGGTGAATATGTAAAAGATCCAAGGGATATCAGCATTGTGTTGAATACACCGTTCGCTATTATGCGCACGTTGGGCAAAACAAAAGTTGAGAAAGTAAATTATTTCTCTACGGCCGAATTGGAATCGATTTACAATCCAATTCATATTCCGACTGATAGCATTCCGTTTAAGAAGATGAATGTTGTTGTTATTATTCTCGAAAGTTTCTCAAAAGAATTTTTTGGGTCGCTCAATAGTCATAAGAATTATGGAAAGTATAAAGGACATACTCCCTTTTTGGATTCGTTGATACGATACAGTTTAACCTTTGAATATTCGATTGCTAACGGACGAAAATCAATTGATGGTTTGCCTTCGGTTATCAGCAGTATTCCTTCCTTGGGCGTTCCGTATTTCCTTTCACCGTATTCAGGAAATAAAATCAATAGCCTTCCTTCTTTGTTGGGTGAGAAAGGATATCACACTTCATTCTTCCACGGTGCGCCCAATGGATCAATGGGCTTTCAGGCGTTTATGAATGTAGCCGGAGTGCAGCATTATTTTGGCATGACCGAGTACAACAACGATGATGACTTCGATGGAATGTGGGGAATTTGGGACGAACAATTCCTGGGCTTTTACGCTGATAAGTTGAATGAATTTCCGCAGCCTTTTATGTCATCTTTCTTTTCTGTATCCTCTCACCATCCGTTTAAAATTCCGGAAAAATACCATGAGAAGTTTAAAGGTGGCCCATTGGTCATTCAGAAAGGTATTGAGTACACCGACTATTCACTGAAGCTTTTCTTTAACAAAGTTTCGAAAATGCCGTGGTATAAGAATACACTCTTCGTGATCACCGCTGATCACACATCATCCGAAATTGAATTTGCCGAAGGCCACACCGATTGGGGACATTATTCCGTGCCGATTATTTTCTTTAAACCCAACAAAGGTTTAGTGGGCCGTTCGAAAGAGTTGATCCAACAGATTGATGTTATGCCTTCCGTACTGGGCTACCTTCATTACGACAAACCCTACTTTGCTTTCGGTCGCGACATCATGCGTGAAAAGTCAGTACCATTTGCGTTTAATTATCACAACAGCGGTTATCAACTTTTTGAGGATGAATATTTCTTTCGATTTGATGGCACAAAACCCATTAGCCTGTATGATTTCAGAATGGATCGATTACTACAACGCAATTTACTGAATGA
>JANODK010000186.1:0-15086 GCA_031412655.1 Chryseolinea sp. | reverse complement strand
CTCATGGCCCACATAATCATGTGCATACTTTCGGGCATAAGTGATATAAAATCCCAGAAGGTATCGTGAGCTGATGCGGCTTGCGGCATTTCATGATGCGGCTCCGGCTTGACAGCATGGACAAGATCCGGAAACTTCATGGCATCCTGTATAAAAAAAACAGGCATATTGTTACCCACTAAATCATAGTTGCCTTCTTCTGTATAAAACTTCACTGAGAATCCTCTTACATCACGTGCAAGATCAGTAGAACCTCTTGAGCCTGCCACTGTGCTAAAGCGAACAAACACAGGCGTTCTTGTTCCTGGCTTTTGTAAGAATCCAGCTTTGGTATACTCCGACATCGATTTATATAATTCGAATACACCATGAGCAGCAGAACCGCGTGCATGTACAATTCTTTCCGGAATGCGCTCGTGATCGAAATGGGTTATTTTTTCGCGCAGTATAAAATCTTCTAAAAGTGTAGAACCACGTTCTCCTGACTTAAGAGAGTTCTGATTGTCATTTATTTTTAATCCCTGATTTGTTGTCAAAAACTGATCAGTGGGTTCGGTCGTATTTTTTGTCAGATCTTCTGCTTTTTTGTTTTTAGGTTTCGGAGCTGTGGCTTTCTTTTTCATAGTAAAAGGTAGATTATCATGTCGGACAAGATTTATCCTATGTTACTTTAAATTGATGCCAAATAAGTGTGCATAAAAGAGCGCGAAAAAATAGTAAAACAAAAACGATATGCTTATACAATTCCCACACATGGGGTACTTTCTCCACATCGTAGCAGAATTGATTTTATTCGAATGTCAACGTTTAGAGTATTGACTTTATAATCCGGATCACACTGGTTGGCATGGTAATTAACCGTTCGCTATATGCACCATTATGCTGAAACAAATGCAATACAAATATTTCTTAACGCTGTCTTTGATAATATTCCTTTCATCCTGTAAACTGAAAAAGGACATTCAGGTAAATCGCACTACATCCAGCGATGGACTGCCCGCCCCATATGCAACGAAGTCGGTAAAAAATTTCAGCAATGTTATTGGATGGAAAAACGATGAGACACCGAAAGCACCGAAAGGATTTACAGTAAAGAAATATGCAGAGGGTTTTGAAAATCCGCGATGGATGTACGTTACACCTAATGGAGATGTGCTTGTAGCCGAGAGCAACTCAAACCATCCATTGATCGAAAGAATCGGAGCTGTCTTTATTGGTGCTCATAAATCCAACAACCTTCATCACAGCGCTGACCGCATTACCTTGTTACGCGATACAACACATGATGGAGTACCCGATATGCACGACATATTTTTGAAAAAACTAAATCAACCTTTTGGCATGTTGGTATTGGGTGATTGGTTTTATGTAGCCAACACCGATGGCTTGTGGCGCTATCCTTATAAAGTCGGACAAACAAGTATAACAGAAAAAGGAAAAAAGATTGTTGATCTACCTGCTGGAAAACACAATCGGCATTGGACAAGAAATATCATTGCGAACAAAGATGGCTCAAAAATTTACATAGGCGTTGGTTCGGGTAGCAACGTTGCTGAAAATGGAATAGAATCAGAGCTATTAAAGGCTGACATACTCGAGGTAAATCCGGATGGATCTGATCTGAGCGTTTACGCCAGCGGATTGCGAAATCCTGTTGGCATGGATTGGGGATCGGATGAAAAAACACTTTGGACTGTAGTGAACGAGCGAGATGGGTTAGGCGATAACCTGGTTCCAGACTATTTGACTCATGTTGAAAAAGATGGATTTTATGGATGGCCTTACGTCTATTATGGACAGCACGTTGATCCGCGCGTTACTGAAAAACCAGCAATCATTAAAACTGCGATAATACCCGATGTGCCTCTCGGATCACATACCGCTTCACTTGGTTTGGTCTTTTATAAAAAAAGTGCTTTTCCAAAAAACTATCAACATGGTGCCTTCATTGTTCAGCATGGATCGTGGAACCGGTCTACACTCTCAGGTTATAAAGTAATTTTCATTCCTTTTAGTGATGGAAAACCAAGCGGGAAACCAGAAGATTTCCTCACCGGATTTATCGATGACCTGAGCAAGGGGAAAGTACACGGGAGACCAGTTGGTGCCACAGTTTTGCCAGATGGCTCAATGCTCATCACGGATGACGTTACCAACATAATTTGGCGAGTTAGTTACGATGCTAAATAATTTCAATTCAAAGAAAGTAAGTCTTGGCAGAAATGCACACAAATAAAAAAAATCACACCGCTCTGATTTACGATGGGAGATAGGAAGAATTTTAAGAATATTTTTTTTACTAATACTAGAATGAGCACGATGTGTACATTATTAACCAAAGATGTGGATATTTTTATACAGAATAGCCTGAACTAACCTTGCGAAAGCGATAATGAAGATGGCTGGCGAATTGCAATACACTACTAACAGAATTTAAATAATGCTCAGTGAATGTTTATTCTGATGATGTCCCTTAATCTAAATAGTGAAATAGCGTGGTTGAGAAGAATAAGCAAACGATTTTAAAAAAAATCCTAAAGGTTGTGGGCTGGATTGTAGCGAGCTTCCTACTTCTGCTAATCTGCATCATTCTTCTTATCCGACTTCCGAGTGTTCAAAATCGGATTACGCAAAGAGCAATTCACTTTCTGGAAACCAAAATTGGGACAAAAGTTCAACTCCAAAATATTTTCATTTCATTTCCAAAAGAAATCGTTATGAAAGGTTTGTATCTGGAAGATCAGTCAAAGGATACTCTTCTTTACGTTGGTCAGCTTTCGATCGACACCGATTTATGGGGACTCACCCAGAAAAGCATCGAACTCAATACAATTGAATTAAGTGACGCGAAAGCTTTTATAAGCAGAGCATCGCATAATGCCACATTTAATTTCGACTACATCATTCATGCTTTCTCTGATTCAACTATAGCAGATACTACTGCAGAAAGTAGCCCATGGAAGTTTACTATAGAAACTGTCAACATACAAGATGTTTTGATTTCGTATAAGGATGCATTCTCTGGAAATGATATCGTTGCAAAGATGGGAAGCTTGGGGATTGAAATGGAGAAGTTTGATCCGACCGCTTCCGTCTATGAAGCAAATTCGATTGAATTGAAGCACAGTGATGTTGACATACTTCAAACGGGTGATGCAGTTGCGAGTTCACAAAGCCCGGAGAAAGGAGATAGCGTTTCCTATTCAATAAACTTTGATAATGTTGATATGGATAACGTTAATATTAAGTACGTGAATACATCTCTTCAACAACGTTTTGATGCTAAGATTGGCAAGCTCAATGTAGACACAAAGCAAATTGATCTCATTCATCACGTAATAGAAGTTCAGGATATCCAACTTCACGATTCCTTTGTATCCTATTCTCAATATGGAGACGATAAGGCGGAGAAAACAATCAATTCAAATAGTGCCTCAAGATCATTATCTCTGCCATCAGAATGGAATATCATTCTTAATAAACTCGACCTTTCAGACATTGGTTTTCAATACTACGATTTCAATAAACCTATAAATGCAACTGGGTTTGATAATTCCCATCTTTGGCTGAGAGGTTTGAACCTTAACGCTGAAAACCTAGTAATGTCAAAAGATGGAATTAAAGCTTCCATAAAAAATCTAGCCGTGAGCGAAAAAAATGGTTTGGCGATTCAGTCCTTCTCAAGCGAATTAAAGTTGACCAATACAACACTACATGCAGATCACTTTAATTTAAAAACTCAAAGTTCCAGCTTGAATATGGATGTTGATGCAGCGTTCAAATCATTGGATCAATTTCAACAGGATTATGAAAACATAAATTTTGATCTTACAATACTGAAGTCAAAAGTAGGTCTAAGGGATGTGTTGTACTTCACTCCTACTGTTTTAGACAGTCTGCCCATTAAATTATCAAAACAAACTTCTGTGGCTATCAGTACCAAGCTACGTGGTACACTGAATAATTTAACGGTATCGCAGCTAAATTTGGAATCACTTACGCATACAGCCATTGCCCTTCATGGTTCTGTAAAAGGATTACCGAATATAGATCGCACCACGTTCAATGCGCAAGTTGATAAACTCTATACCAACAGAGGTGACATTCAAAATATTTTTATTGACTCGTTAATACCAACCTCTATTCAATTACCGCAATGGATTCAGCTTGTCGGAAACTTTAATGGAACAATTCACCAACCGAATATATATGCATTGGTGAAAAGTGAATTTGGCCAGTTAGAAGGAAATTATAAAACACTCAACGCTTCAATCCATCCGTCTTATGATGCCTCCATCACTACCCAACAATTTGATATTGGTAAGGTGCTAAAGCAAGCCGAAATGGGAAAGCTTGACGTGCAAGCATCGATAAAAGGTTCCGGCTTTAAAATGGATAGTCTGGATGCTGCCATTAATGTGAATGTGAAGAGCTTTGAGTACAGTCAATATAATTACCGTGACTTTAAACTGAACGGAACGATAAAGAATTATTTCTTTACAGGAACAGCTATTCTAAAAGATAAGAACCTTGACTTTGAATTGAAAGGTGAACTGGATTACCAAAAAGAAATTCCACACTATACCTTCAAGTTCAATTTAGCAAATGCTGACTTTAAAGAATTAAATCTATCAGAAAGACCATTGAAGGCTAGAGCCACCTTAGATATTGATCTTGCTACGTCCGATTTAAAAATTGTTAATGGCACTATGGGAATACGGAATGTTGCTATTTATAATGGTGAAGCATTGTATCGGGTTGATTCGCTTCTATTTGCCTCTATCGACCAACAAGGAAAAAGTGAATTGTCGATTCGGTCCGATATAGTATCAGGTGATTTTAAAGGCACGTTCAATATTTTTGAAATGCCTAAAATTTTAAAACAGCATCTGAATCAATATTTCGAATTGCACGATAGAAAAGTGAATGATTTTAGTAGTCCACAAAATTTTACTTTCGACCTTACCTTGAAAGACACTGACCTGCTTACCGAAATTATTTTTCCTGAACTTACTTCATTCGTTCCTGGCAAAATACAAGGCGCGTTTAATAGTGAAAAGAATACATTAAACCTGGGAATAGAAATCACAAAGATAAAGTATGCAGCTACTGCAGTAGATTCCTTTACGCTTAACATTGATTCAGATCAGGAAGCACTTTTGTACAGTGTAAAGCTCCGTGAATTTAAATTCGATACTTTACGCATCTCCGCTTTGCGTCTGGAAGGAAAAGTGGCTAACAATTTCATTGAAACAAAGTTGTTAATTCTCGATTCATTGATGAAGGAGAAATACATTTTAGGCGGGGCAATTAAAAGTGGTGAATCCGGCTTTCGCTACAGTTTTATTCCAGATCAAATTTTGCTGAACTATAAAAACTGGATTAGTCCTGCTGATAATTATCTGCAAATAGGAATGAATGGAGTTGTCGCTCATAATTTTATTCTGTCAAAAGAACGTGAACGATTTTCGGTGGTAACGAATCCAAAAGACTCCACAGTCTCATTTGATTTCTTGGGCTGGAAGCTTTCCAACCTCACTCAACTTGTGGAAGGTGTGATACCAGCCGATGGCGAGTTAAATGGAAGTATAAAACTTACTACTGCACACAAAGGAGAATTCAATTCGACTCTTCAGATAAAGCAGTTATCGATACTCGAAAAAAAATGGGGAGATGCTTCCTTTGCCCTTTCACACAAATCAAATCGATATGCTCTTGAACTAGAGGTGAAAGGTGAAAATGGAAGTATTAACGCAAAAGGTTTCTATTTGCCTTCAGAGGTTGTCTCCACGTTTGATATCGATATCAATTTATCACCGTTTGATCTTTCATTAATTGAACCCCTTTCACTAAATCAAATGCGCAATGTTAAAGGTTTTGTTAACGGTAATCTGAAGCTTTCAGGAAATACGAAAGAACCATCAATCCGCGGTAAGCTTACATTTGAAGAGGTGCACTTCTTATCCACTTATCTGAACAATTCTTTCACGTTAAAAGATGAAAGCATTGTTTTTGAGCAAGAGGGTATCGTATTGACTAACTTCAAACTGACAGATGAGAAGAATAATGAAGCAACCATTAAAGGCTCTATTCTTACCAAGGCCTATAAAGACTTCGATTTCGATTTACGAATAACTTCACGCAATTTTCAATTACTCAACACGAAGCAATCCGACAACGCTCTGTATTATGGCAAATTGAATGTGAATGCCACTGCCCGTATTACGGGAAATATAAATCAACCTGTAATAAACGGTTCACTAAAGATTGGTGATCAAAGTGAGTTGACTTACGTGGTGCCAACAGAGGAAAAGAATGCCCTTGAACAAAAGGGTATTGTTCGGTTCGTAGATAGCAGAGTTGCAACGGATCCTTTTATGCAGAATATTTCCTTTCAGGATACCACGCAGTCTTTATTCAGAGGGATGGATGTGGATGTCACCATAGAGCTGAATGACAGAGCTACATTAAATATCGTAATTGATCCCACAACAGGCGATAAACTTTCATTGAAAGGAAACTCCACACTTGTTTATAATTCAGAATCTTCAGGCAATACAAATTTATCCGGCCGTTATGAAATAACCAGCGGCACATACAACTTCACCTTTTACAAACTTGTAAAACGCGAATTTGATATTGTGAAAGGAAGCGCCATTACGTGGTCAGGTGATCCTCTAAATGCCGACATGGACATTCGCGCGCTGTATAGGGTAGAGACCTCCCCTCTTGACTTGGTATACAATCAAATCAATACAACCAACCAAGATCAAATCACCTCTTACAATCAACGGTTACCCTTTCTGGTATACATGAACATTGGTGGAAAATTGTTAGTACCGGAAATAACCTTCGAACTGGATATGCCGGATGATAAGCGAAACGTATTCGGAGGAGCCATCTATTCAAAACTTCAGGACATCAATACGCGGGAATCCGATTTGAACAAACAGGTTTTCGCTCTTCTCATACTCAAGCGTTTTATTTCCGATAATCCATTTGAAAGTCAAACCAGTTCAATAAACAATACGACACGTGTTAGTGTGAGTCGCTTGCTTTCAGAACAACTTAACCGTTTATCAGAGAATGTGAAGGGCGTTCAACTTAGTTTCGATTTGAAATCATATGAAACGAACACTGGAACAGAAGTTCAGGGTCAGACAAAATTGCAGTTGGGTGTTTCCAAGAATCTTTTCAAAGACAGATTGGTGGTTAAGCTTGCCGGAAACGTAGACATTGAAGGAGAAAACACCAATCAAAAAGATATCACAGAATACATTGGTGATTTGGCACTTGAGTTTAAACTTACTCCGGATGGAAGGTTTCGCATAACCGGTTTTCGCAATAGCAACTACGATATGATTGACGGTGAACTAACCGAAACCGGTGCCGGGCTTATCTACATCAAAGATTACAACACCCTTCAGGAACTATTCAGATCGAATGCAAAAGCAGATTAGACCATATCAAATTAATTTTTCAGCAATACCGTTCAGAAGAAACGGTATTCAACTGTTGTTGCTTCTGTTTTTATTATCAGGCTGCACAGCCACTCGCTTTTTAAAAGAGAATGAATCATTTTATGCAGGCACCAAAATCAAAATACAATCACAAGGAAGAATTAGTGGCCAAAAGAATTTAGTAAACAAGCTGGATGAATACATTTTACCGAAACCCAACAAAACTGTTCTGGGATCAAGACCAGGAGTATGGTTTTATTTTATAGCGGGCACACCTAAAAAGAAAAAGGGCTTAGGTAATTTTATAAAAACTAAACTCGGAAGTCCTCCCGTTTTCTTATCACATGCTACTCCCCAAAAAACAGCAAAGACCCTTGAGGCCGAAGTTAATAACGATGGGTATTTTCGGTCAACTGTATCTTCTGAAATAAAAACAAAGCGCAAGAAAAGCACTGTTGTTTACACCATTAATTTAGAGCGCCCTTATCGATTGCAAAATATCGATTACACCAGTATTGATTCTTCCAACCTTAACTTTTATGGTGCTGTAGTTCGTGGAAGTTTGTTAAAAGAAAATCAACGTTACCAACTTGAAAGGTTACGGAAAGACCAGGCCCGAGTTGAGGAAGTTGCTAAAAACAACGGGTACTACTATTTTGATGACCGCTATTTACTTTTTGATGCCGATAGTTCCATTGGAAAACGCAACGTAGACGTAAAGCTGCATTTTGAGTGGAACACTCCCGCTCATATGATGCGCGCCTATAGAGTCAGGAATGTAAATATATTTCCAAACTACAATCTTGTAACCGATAGCACAGCAACATCCTACGATACAATTAAAATTGAAGGATTTAATTACATTGACAACGCCAAAACGTTTCGCCCCAATATCATCACCGATGTAATCAACGTGACTCCGGATAGTTTATACAAACGAATTCACCATGAATATACTTTAAGCCGACTCATGAGTTTGAAAACGTTCAAATTTGTGAATATAAAATTTACAGAGAACCATACCGATTCTGCTTCGCTTGATGCCAACATCTATTTAACACCACTGCTTAAAAAATCAGTTCGTATGCAGGTTGAAGGGGTTTCTAAATCGAACAACTTCGTAGGGCCAGGTATTGAACTCACCTTCACCAATCGAAATCTTTTTAGGGGCGCTGAGATGTTGCAACTTAAATTGAATGGCGCATACGAATGGCAGATCAGTCGCCAGCAGTCAGGTGCGTTAAATTCGGTTGAGCTGGGAACCAGTATAGGATTATATTTACCTCGATTTGTCGCACCCATTCGCATTCGAAACCGATCGACAAAGTATCTTCCTCAAACTCAAATTAAAGTTGGTAGTAACTTCCAACAACGTCTCCAATATTTCAGACTAACATCTTTCAACGCATCGTATGGCTATACCTGGAGAGAGACTACTTATAAAATGCATGAGTTGCTTCCAATCGATATCAGCTTTGTAAAATCAAGCAAAACCTCCGCTGAATTTGACGCATTGCTTGCACAAAATCCAACCCTTGCCAATTCATTTCAAAATCAATTTATAATCGGATCGCGATATTCCTTTATACTCAACACCCAACTGCGTGACGATATTGTAACGAAGTATGAATTAAAGGACAGCCGTAGATCGGATTTCTATTTCAATGGTACAGTCGATCTATCTGGAAATATTATAAACTCGATACAGCGATTAAAAAAATCCAATGAAGAACAACATGAAATTTTAGGATCTCCCTATTCGCAGTATGTAATTTTAAGTACTGACCTTCGATACTACTATCGAACAAATAAAAAAAGTAAGCTGGCAACACGTTTCTTTCTTGGGACGGGATTCGCTTATGGCAATTCTGAAAATTTACCGTACATCAAGCAATTTGCATCCGGAGGAGCTAATAGTTTGCGCGCTTTCCCTGCGCGTTCCGTTGGACCCGGAACGTACAACGTTCGAACAGATACCACAATGACTTCTACTACCTACTTTATTGATCAGCGGGGAGACATCAAACTGGAAGCCAGTATCGAATACAGGTTCGATATATTTAAATCACTGAAGGGTGCAATCTTTGCTGATGCTGGAAACATTTGGCTGGTGAAAGAAGATACCTCCAGAACTGGTTCTAAGTTCACAAAGAACTTCATGTCGGAAATAGCGATCGGTACGGGGGTGGGGATTCGATACGATTTCAACTTTTTTATTCTCCGCTTAGATGTGGCATTCCCAATACGTAAACCCTATCTGCCGCCAAACGATAGATGGGTATTCAATCAAATTGACTTTGGCAGTAAAGATTGGCGCAAGCAAAATCTCATATTCAACATTGCGATTGGTTATCCATTCTAAAATGCACTTACAAAACTTCAAAATCAAAAAGAAACATGAAAAAGATTAATAATTACAACGATCTCATTTTGGAGAAAATAAGATTACAGGAGGAACTAAAAACTCAAAAAACAATTCTTAAAGGTGAAATCAATTCAGTGAACCACAACTTTGATCCGCTCATTCACACGGTGTCACTGGTGAAAAATGTAATTAAGAAACTTAAATCCGTAGCATCATTTATGAAAGGCAAACGCAGCGATCCCTTTACAGAAAAATCTAAGTAGTTGAGTCACAAGGAATATAAATATCAAATGTTGCTCCTTCATTTACCTCACCATTTGCTGTAATAAAACCTTCATGGTTATCAATTATTTTTTTTACAATAGCCAGCCCTATACCCGTGCCGGCATATTCATTTCTGCCGTGAAGTCGTTGAAAGACTTCAAAAATGCGATCGCGGAAGCGAGGTTCAAAACCAATACCGTTATCGCTAACTCGAATATGGCAATAATCTTTTCCAGTAATGACCAACGCAGGTGGAAGATTATCCAGTGCAGCCTTAGTAAGTTGAAATTTGCTTAACAGTATTTTCTCACTGTCGATTCTAATGCGAGGGGGAGCATCAGCTTTTGAAAATTTAAGTGCATTTCCGATAAGGTTATACATCAACTGTCGAAATTGAAACGGTATAATCTTCACCTCACAGAGTTCAGCGACTTCTATCACAGCTTGCTTTTCTGAAATGGTTTCTTTCAATTCTGTTTCAACCTCAGATATAAGTGTGTTCAGTCGCGTTTTCTCAAAAACCCGATCTCCCGTACTAGCCCGCGAGAAGGCAAGCAAATCTTCAATAAGGCGTTGCATTCGGCCCGCTGCTGCTTGCATTCGTTTAAAATAGTCCTTCCCGTTTTCTGATAGGTTATCACTTTCCTTTTCCAAAATTCGCGTGGAGAACGTTTGTATTTTTCTCAATGGCTCTTGCAAATCATGACTGGAAACATAGGTGAACGATTCAAGTTCTTTATTCATCTTTTCCAGTTCACTATTCTTAACAGCGAGTTCGTGCGTTCTTTCCCGCACCTGAATTTCCAGTAGCTGGGAAAATTCCTTTTCATCTTGCACATCGGTAAATGAGCCTACCCATTTTAAAATTTTATTTTCCGAATCGAAAATCGGTTCACCATAAGCCGCGTGCCAATGGTAGTCACCGGCTTTACTTTTAAGACGTACATCGCATCGATAGGTAGTTCCGGTCGCCAGGCTATTGGCCCACGTCTTGTTGATATTATCATAATCATCCGGATGAACAACTTGCTTCCACTCCTTTTCACCTCCTGGTTTAACACCAGAATATTCCTCCCATCGATGCGAAGTGTATTCCTGTATTCCTTTTTCATCCGTAACCCATACTAATTGCGGAAGGGTTTCAGCCAGCATTCTAAAACGCTTTTCACTTTCCCTTAGAATTTCTTCGGCCAACCTGCGTTGGGTAATATCCTGCGTAACACCCGTAAAGCGGATTGGCTTTCCATCCACACTGAACGTGGCCTTTCCTTTTGATCGTATCCATTTTAATTTACCATCGTTTATGCCAACGACACGATACTCTAGATCATACATCCCACCCCCTTCGGGATGATTGATGGTGTCCGTAACAACTTTCAAATTTTCTTTATCATCGGGATGCAGCGCTTTAACATAGGTAGCATAGTCGATCTCGGCATCCGGGCTTAAACCAAACATTTCCTTTGTCTTCGCAGACCAAACCAATTTACCAGTCTCCGGATAATAATCGAACATTCCCAATTCTCCACCCTCTACAGCAATTCGCAATTGCTCTTCGCTTTCTTCTACCTTTTTTCTGGCGGATACTTGTTCCGTAACATCTGAGCCATACACTAGAATTCCTTCAATTTCACCTGCTTCATTCACAGATGCCCTGTAGACAAAATTGATGTACACATTTTCAGGTGTATTATTTATCCTATTCACTTTGAGAAGCGCTTCTTTGCCTGTGTATGATTTTCCGGTTTTATATACCTCATCCAGTAAGTCGAAAAAACCCTGACCTTCCAATTCAGGCAACGCTTTACGTATTGGCTTTCCTAGTATATCACGCTGGCCAATTAGTTTGATGTATTGTTCATTGGCCATTTCATAAATATGTTCAGGCCCACGCATCATGCAGATGATTGCAGGAGCCTCCATGACCATAAGTTGTTGATTGCGTTGTAGTCTTTTCGAACGAGCCAGCTCGCTATTAATTTTATTATACGATACAAACAGAATAGCCAAAGCTCCAAGACTGATCACCAATAAAAAAGCCGGAGTAATAATGGATTGCTTCCTGAAAAATTGAGTTCGCTGGTTTAGTACCTTACCTTCTGCATTGCTTATCGTATTAATTTGATCACGCAAACTATCCATGATCCATTTGCCCATTCGGAATTCAAAAGTACTGGGTCTTCTCGTTTTATCGATCTCCAGTAATTTTTCCATATGGCCGATCCTTCTCTCAATAATTTGTTGGACTTCACGGAGAGTATTCTGTTGTGCAGCGTTGCCGGCAGTAAGTAGCCTTGCATTTTTTAAATGTTTAGGATATTCTCTCACGCCACGATGGAAGGTTTCCAGAAAACTCGAGTCGTGTGTAAGTAAGTAACCACGATGTCCAGCCTCTGCATCCTTTATACAACCCATCAGTGTTTCAAGTTCAAGTGCCACTTCAGTGCTACGGTTTACTCCATGAGAGGATTCGATCAAACGTTCAACTTGCTTAAACACAAAGAACGAAAGTGCCATCAGGAAAAGCGTAACTCCCAAAAAAATAACTCTGATCTGAAACAGAGAACGAAATGTATATTTCATAGGCACTTGCAATTTATACCGCGTTCAGGACAAACTTTTCTATATCAGGCTGTTCAAGACCTGTGGTGACTATAAGGTTAAGCGATCGTTCGATAATTTCCTGTAGTCTTAAAAAAAACCTCCCGGCTTTCTCATGTAATAATTTGCACCCAATTCGTGTAGCTTCTTCACTACTTCCTTATCAAACGATGTCGAAAATATAATGACAAGTAAGGTATTAAACTTCTCGCTATTTTTTATTTCAACAAGGCAATCAAAGCCATTTTTCTGTGGCATGTTGATGTCCAGAAATAAAACATGAGCAAGAGCATTTTCATTTTGCTGAGAAGCTGCATAAATTTCTCTCCGTCATTAACCGTGGTAAGATGCGTGGGTATTTTTAGTCCGAGTGAAGCATCTTTAAAAAACAGGCAATCGTCTTCATCGTCCTCTGCAAGCATAATTGAAATGGGTAGGCTCATTGTTGGATAAAGGTTACTCGAAAAATCCTACAAAGACTGTGCAATAGGCTATTTAAGGAAAAAGCGCTTTAAAACAACAATCTAGAGATTCACCTGTGAAATTTTTTCCTCAATCCATACTGATTATTGAAGAACAAAAGGCTAGGGATGAAGAAGAAACTTCTCAAACTTTGGAGACGATTCATTTGCCCAGTCAATTGACATAACCCTTTCAATTAACTTTTTCAAAAGTATAAAAGTACCTGGCTTGCGGGCATAATAGTTAGCTCCACCATGGAAGGTTTTTTCTATATATTCTGCATCTGCCGAAGTTGAGAATACAACAACAGGGATATTTTTCAGTTTTTCATTTTGCTTCATTTCCTTAAGACACTCTAACCCACTTTTACGAGGCATGTTGAGATCTAGAAACAAAACCTGTGGTGGTGGTGGAACTTTTTCCTCGAAAGTTTTCATTAGCTCTTCCCCGTCTCTGCTAACGGTAAGGTCTATTTTACTATTCACCTCTCCGAGGGCTTCCTGAAAAAGCATGCAATCATCTTCATCATCATCGGCAAGATATACCCGGATTGGTGATTTCGTCATAATGTAGGTTAAGGATTAGGTTCAAATAAGAAAAATGATGACATCAAATGATACATCAAGTTTAATAAATGTAATCCAAATACTCAATCCTAAAGCTAAAGTAATTGAAAATGATCGGAAAGGTTAAAAGAAGGCGAACTCATTCATTAACTGCACTGTCCTAAAGCAACCCAGATAATGATGAAGACAAGAACAGTTCCTAAGCAACCGCCTCCTAGTTTCTTGGCTCCGTAACCTGCAATTAATCCTCTGAAAATGTTATTCATAATTTTAAAGTTTAGACGATTGTTGATTTATATACTCACACTTTGTCACATCGAATAACTTGCCAAAATCAATACCTATGACTTCACAGAAAATCAGTCACTTGAATTCCTTTAAAACTGGCACAATTATTACAAAGTATGGTCAAACACTATGACTATGGAAACCAATGGATTGATGATACAAGACCTTGCTGATATTCTCCATATTAATCAGGAGCGTGTGAACGGGTATAATAAGACTGCTTATGGGTGCGGTAACATGCACCTCAAAATGTTACTCAATAGAGAACTTGACAATGCAAGAGATTCAATTCTTTCACTCAAACGGCTTTTGAAAGAGCGCTTTGAAACTGAGTCAGAACCTAAAACAAAAGGCCAGTTATTCTGCATATGGTCGGATTTCAGGCCCTCCTTTGATGAGACAGACCTGAATGTACAACTGCATACTTTTGAAATGGCTGATCTTCTGACATTACAATGTTACCGATTGTTAATTTCCAGGCCTTACATTGACACAATCTCCAAGAGTCTGTTGGAATTTCAATACCAAAATCATTTGTCTATATATAATGGTATGAAAGGATTCAGAGCGGCATATCGCAATAGCCTTCACCCTTCCTTGCATTATTCAGCTGGAAGAAAGAGTGCATAAAGTGTAGAATTTGTTTTACGCGTTGAAGAGATTTCCACAAAGAGGGGACTGATTTTCTATTTAATACCATAGTTGTGAAAAATAAAAAAATAGTGATAGTGGATGATGAAGTGGACTTCGGAATCTTAATGACGTCTTTTTTTGCAAAGAGGGGTTATGATGTTTATACAGCCTTGTCTATATACGATGGACTACGTGTTTTAGAAGAGCAGCGCCCGGAGTATATTTTCTTTGATAACAACCTTCCTGATGGATTAGGATGGAGCAACGCACAATTGGTTCTGGATAATTATCCAGACACACGATTAGTATTAATGAGTGCATTGCAGATTCCCACTACTTCCTCTAAAAACTTTAGCATTCTCTACAAACCGCATATCGTAGATGAGCTTCAAAAAATGTTTCCCTGATGGCCTAACAATTTTGAAGTGAAATTATTTTCCCTACCTC
>JANODK010000185.1:0-9560 GCA_031412655.1 Chryseolinea sp. | reverse complement strand
CAACATGCCTATGGTGGTTCCGGGTTGGGAAGATTCTACCATGGGAAATATTTTTGCTTCTTATGTATTGACCGGTGAGTTGAAAGCATCTACCATGAAATCAGGAATTGAATACATGGTGTGGCTTGCGGATTGGTATACACAAAATGCAGGTGAGCATGGAATAGGATTCTTCCAGATTGGTGGAGGTATTGCCGGTGACTTCCCGATTTGTGTGGTGCCGATGTTGCATCAGGATTTGGAGCGCACAGGTGTTCCGTTCTGGAGTTACTTTTGCCAGATCAGTGATTCAACAACAAGTTACGGCTCGTACTCCGGTGCTGTTCCAAATGAAAAGATCACATGGGGTAAATTGAATATTGACACACCGAAATACATTATCGAAAGTGATGCGACTATTGTTGCACCGCTCGTGTTCGCATATGTGCTAGAGTGGTAAACGCATGAAATCAGTTCTATTATTTATCTTCTTTTTTTTAGCAATTAATGTCTCACAATCTGTTCATGCTCAAATCAGAAGAACATCTTTTGGTGTGAAAGCAGGTGTAAACCGTGCATCATTTAGTGAGAATTCAGGCGAAAGAAGTGGAAGTTCTCGTTGGGGATTTCAGGGTGGGGTATTTATGAAGCATGAGTTTTCCAAATTTATTGGCTTACAGCCAGAGTTGTATTATTCTTTACAAGGACAAAAAACGGAATACCCTGGTGAAGAGAATACCAAAGTAACCTTGCATTATTTAAATGCCCCAATTCTGATAAGCTTTAACTTAAAAAATTCATTGGCTTTTCAATTTGGTCCTCAGTTTGGTTTTCTTCTATCAGGAAATGAGCCTATTGAATCAATTTTTAAAATGAAAGAATCTGATTTTAATAAATTTGATTTTTCAATTTGTGGCGGAGTTGTTATAAATGTTTCAAAGCATGTACAACTGGGAGCAAGATTGAATTATGGTCTTACGGATATTAATTATGTTTATCCTTTTATAACTTTTTATGGTCCAGGTTATGTCTCTGACAAACCTAAAAATGATTACAATAGAGTATTACAGTTCTCCTTAGGTTATTCTTTTTAAATGATGGATATTCTTTCAATACTTCGTTCTGATATTAATAAATCGATTTTGTCATTATTTAATCAGAATGTTGACAATATTCAGCTTCAACCCACCAATCAGGAGTTCGAAGGTTCGAATACATTAGTTTGTTTTCCGCTGACTAAAATTTCCCGTAAAGGGCCGGAAGAAACTGCGAAGATTGTGGGCGAATATCTTGTTCAACATTCGGGTATTGTTGATCGCTTTAATGTGGTGAAAGGTTTCTTGAATCTGATATTGAAAGATCAGGTTTGGGTAGGCGTGTTTCAATCGATTTATGCGAATGCAAATTATGGTCAGCTGCCATCAAATGGAGAAGAGATCATGGTGGAATATTCTTCTCCGAATACAAACAAGCCATTACACCTTGGTCACTTGCGAAATAATTTTCTCGGTTACAGTGTAGCAGAGATTTATAAAGCGAATGGTTACAAGGTTCATAAAGTTCAGATCATTAACGATCGCGGCATACATATTTGTAAGTCGATGGCTGCTTGGAAACTTTTTGGAAATGGTGAAACACCTGCCAGTAGCGGAATCAAAGGAGACCATCTTGTTGGAAAATATTATGTAGAGTTCGACAAGAACTACAAGGCGCAAATGAAAGCGCTTGTTGAAAAAGGCGTTGACGAGAAAGAGGCTGAGAAGCAAGCACCCATTATGCAACTCGCTGTCGAGATGCTTTTAAAGTGGGAAGCAAAAGATAAAGAGACGGTTGATTTGTGGAGTACCATGAACGGTTGGGTGTATTCCGGATTTGAATCCACGTATAAACGCATGGGTGTCGACTTTGAAAAGCTATATTTTGAATCGGATACTTATCTTCTCGGAAAAGAAGAAGTGATGCGTGGCTTAGAGAGTGGAGTGTTTTTTAAGAAAGATGATGGATCAATCTGGGTTGATTTAACTTCAGATGGTCTTGATCAAAAAGTGTTGCTGCGTTCCGATGGAACTTCCGTTTATATGACGCAGGATATTGGTACTGCGATTTTACGTTTCCGTGATTTTCCAAAAATCTCTGGACAAGTTTATACAGTAGGGAACGAACAGGAATATCACTTCAAAGTTTTGTTTCTTATTCTCGCGAAGCTTGGTTATGAATGGGCAAAACATTGTTATCATTTGTCGTATGGCATGGTTGATTTACCTACCGGGAAAATGAAATCTCGTGAAGGTACCGTTGTGGATGCCGATGACTTGATGGAAGAAATGGTTCGCGAAGCCGACAAACAAACGCGTGAACATGGCAAGCTGGAGGGTGTAAGCGAAGAAGATTTAAGTGCGCTATTCGAAATGATTGGATTGAGCGCGTTGAAATTTTTCTTATTAAAAGTAGATCCTAAAAAGCGAATGCTTTTCGATCCGGGAGAGTCAATTCAATTGCAAGGGTTTACTGGACCATTCATTCAATATACTCATGCGCGTATCAAAGCAATTATTCGTAAAGCGGAAAGTATGAACATTACTGTTCACGCGGATGATCTGAAAGATGTAGCTATACTTGAACCCGCGGAGCGTGATGCTTTGCAATTACTCAGTCAGTTTGAGAACAGATTGCGTGAAGCTGCGAAAGATTATTCACCGGCTGTCATTGCGAATTATGCATTTGATCTGGCGAAAGGATACAATCAGTTTTACCAAAGTATTCCGATTTTTAATGAAACGGATATGGCGAAATTGAAATTTAGAATTGCTTTATCGCGATCGGTTGCCAGTGCCATTCAAAAAGCAATGAAAATGCTGGGCATTTTGGTGCCTGAGAAGATGTAGTTTTTTTGCTCACACTTACGGGTAATCGTTTATCTTTAAGACTAAATGATGCTCCGGTTCACCTTTTCTATTTTTCTTTTTTTTAGTGGTCCGCTCGCTGCGCAGTCTGTTTTCGAAATCACGAATATCCAAGAGAGTCATCAACTTCGAAATTATTTAGAGTATTATGCGGATACTCTTAATCAGACCCCTGAACAAATAAATGCGCTTCCTTTTGTAAGATTATTAGATTATCCAGCGGATTATCAGGCCAATGTAACGTATTGGATACGACTGAGGATAAAGAATGGTTCATCATCCAAACAATTTATTCTTACAACCGACCAATGGAGCGAAGCCACTTTATTTTTACTCGAAAACGAATCGTGGGTTTCGATTAAATCAGGCACGGAAGTCCCTGTCAAAGATCGTCCCCTTTCTCTTCACCGGTTGCTGAGTTTTCCCATGGTGATCGACCATGGCGAATCGCAGGATATTTTGTTGAAAGTTAGATGTACCTCTTCGTTGATAAGTCATTATGCTTGGCTATATTCTTTTTTATCGAAGGTGGAGTTAGACGAATCTGGACATGCCTATAAAAAATATGTCGGCAATCAGCTTTTGGTTGTCTTCATTCTGGGGGTTACCATTATTTTATTTTTCTATAACATTAGCCTCTTTTTTTTCGAACGGCACAACACCTCGCTTATACTGGCTGTTTATTTTATTGTTGTTTCGCTAGTCATAGCCAACATTCACGGGCTTACCACAAATTATTTTTTCACTCACTGGCAGGCGTTCGAAATGCCGCTTGGATTAACACTGGCGCACCTTACACCTATTATTGTTTCGGTTTATATCGTATCGTTTTTTAAACTCAACTTTCGCCATTGGGAGATTTATCCACTGGGTTTGTTTATCCTTTTTATGATTTTTTCGCTTATTTATTCGCTTTACAGCCATCAGTCTTTATTTTATTTCGAACGCAGAATAATGGAGTATTCTGTTTACCTGATCGTGTTGATTCGTTCAGTCTTTAAAAAACGATCGGGATCGAAAATTTTGCTTGTGGCCATATCCGCTACTATTGTAACGAGTTTTTTTGCTGAATTCAAAGCCGTTTTTTTTCACAATGTAATGTTTACCTATCCTGATTTTCCATACCTCATTGGTGTGTTATGCCAGGTAGCAATCTTTTCAATCGCTACTACTTATCGATTTAAAATATTGCAGCACAATATGGATTCCATGCGTGACGAACAACGCAAAATGATTTTGAATCAAAATGACGAATTAAAAATTCAGGTTGATGTAAAGACAAAGCAACTTCAGGAAACGCTCAGCTTACTACGCCAGCAAAAGAATGAGCTTGAGGTAACCAATTCGGATTTGCGAAACAATTCTGATATTGTATCGAAACAGGCCATAGCCATTCAAGAACTGAATGAAAAACTAGAGGAACTTTTACGAAACCAAACCCGTGCATTAGCCTCAACGACACGCGATCTTGATACCTTTTTGTATCGAACTTCACACGATTTAAGACGGCCTCTCATGACGATTCTCGGGCTGAGTAACTTAATGAAAAGAGAGACGGAAATCTTCGAAATACATAAGATGCTGGAACTGGTAAACCAAACTTTAGCCGGGTTGGATCGCATGCTAAAGAAATTGATTGCCATCGGTTTTTGTTACAACGAACATGTTGAGCTTGAAGATGTAAGGATTGAATCACTCGTACACCGAGTGGTAAGCGAACTCCAGTCAGCAGATTATGGACAAGCTCATTTTTCAATGTTAAGCGACAGCCTGAGCGAAGATAGTAAGGTTAAAAGCAATGGCTACCTTTTAAATGCCATACTTGGCAGCATATTGGAAAATGCTATTTATTATGGTGGTAATGGGGTGCACATTACCTTGCAATTGAAGCAGGACGGCCAGTATTTCATCATCATGATTTCGGATAATGGTCCCGGTATAGCGGCTGATATCCAAGAAAATATTTTTGAGATGTTTTATAGAGCAAATGAAAAATCACCGGGCAATGGTCTCGGTTTGTATTTGGTAAAAATAGGTGTTGCTAAACTGGGTGGAAAGGTTTTGTTAGAATCGTCTCTGCAAGAGGGCACGACAATTACCTTGTTTCTTCCCATATAAATTGAAGTCGCATTTATTTTTCAAATCGCGACATTAGGCTCTAGTATGGAAATTTGGTATTCAAGCCATCATTGAAAACCCGCAATCATCTTTCTTCAGCTGGAGAACAGCAATGGCGGAAGCTATAAAAAACTGGTTTAAAGTTGTCCTTTATTTATTCGCTGCCATACTAATCCTGAACTTTTTGGTAGTTTAGTTGTTTACCAATAAAAAAATAGACTTTATGAAAACAATACTTGCCTTGCTATTAGCCGCTTTCTTTTCAGCACCTTCAATATATGATTTTAAAATGACCTCTATTGATGGAGATCAAATCGATTTTACGAAATATAAAGGGAAGACCTTATTGATTGTAAACGTAGCTTCAAAGTGTGGTTATACGCCACAGTATGCTGATCTTCAAAAACTACAAGAACAATACGGAGGCAAAGTTACTATCCTGGGTTTCCCTGCGAACAATTTTGGTTCACAAGAACCCGGATCGAATTTAGAGATAGCAACATTCTGTGAGAAGAATTATGGTGTGTCTTTTCAGATGTTTGAAAAGATTTCCGTTAAGGGAGATGATCAACATCCGCTCTACAAATTCCTGAAAGAAAAAACAGGTCAAGAGCCAAGCTGGAATTTTTGCAAGTACTTAGTGAAGCCTGATGGTTCTATTACTTTTTATCCTTCTAAAGTAAGTCCTCTTGACAAGGAAATTGTTGATGCGCTTATTTAAGGTAACAGTTGGTATAGCAATCGTTATGGGCTTAGCAGCATTCCTTTCTGGTAAACTTTCTTCTGCAAGAAAATTCGATTCTGTAGAAGGAAATATCTATGATTTTAAAATCAAATCCATTGATGGACATGAAATAGACTTCGCCCGATACAAGGGCAAGTCTATTTTGATTGTAAACACAGCATCCAAGTGTGGATATACTCCGCAATACGAAGGCTTGGAAAAATTGCATGATCTCTATGGTGATAAAGTAACTGTACTTGGATTCCCCGCAAATAATTTCTTGTGGCAGGAGCCCGGTTCGAATGATGAGATCGCTTCGTTTTGTCAGAAGAACTATGGAGTGACATTTCAAATGTTCGAAAAAATTTCTGTTAAGGGAGGAGATAAACATCCACTATACAAATGGCTTGAAGCAAAGACTGGTCATTTGCCTTCCTGGAATTTCTGTAAATACATTGTCAGCAAAGATGGAACTTCCGTTAAATTCTTTTCTCAAAAAGTAGAGCCGTTGGATCCGGCTATTGTGAATGCTATCTTGAAGTAGAGCAAGCTCACAAAAAGTTGCAAAGCGAATTTCGCAATTACATTCATGGACAATTCCCCCCGTCAAAAATTATTCAATGCGTGTCTCGATTATATAAATATTCGAATCGATACCTCCAAGCAAGCTATGGCCAATGCTCAGGAATCGGCAAATGCAGAAGAGAAAAGCAGTGCAGGCGATAAATATGAGACAGGTCGCGCTATGATGCAAATCGAACGCGACAAAGCCGCACAGCAATTGAATGAATCCATGAAACTGAAACAGGTATTGGATCAAATCAACAATACGGAAGTAAGACAGCTTATGGTTTCATTAGGGAGTGTGATAATCACTTCTTCTGGTCCGCATTTTTACGTGGCGATTAGTGTAGGTAAAATACAGATTGATGGTATAGAATATATTGCGCTTGCGCCTCAATCACCTATTGGAAAAGCGCTGATGGGTTTAAAGGTGAATGATACCTTTATGTACAACAACAAGAGTTGTACAATAATTGAAATTTCTTGACGAGCAAACGTCATTGCGAGGAAGCGTCCTGCCTTAAGCAGGACATGTTGACGAAGCAATCCCCAAGCTATGGAATGCGTACTTCGTAGCCAGGGGATTGCTTCACACCACGTCACAAGTCATCGCGTCAGTTCGTAATGACAGATTTTTATAAAGCAATAACCCTTTAGTAGTGCCACGGACTTTGAGTCATGGCACTAATCACAAATCAATTATCTTCGCCTCAGAATTTTATCATTATGAATACAAAAGCATGGGTGCAAGCCTTTAGACTAAGAACATTGCCGTTGGCACTTTCTTCCATTGCTATGGCAGGCTTTCTGGCCGCGACTGCTAATGCTTTTCGATGGGACATCTTTTTGTTATGTGTAACTACTACCATCTTTTTGCAGATTCTATCTAACCTTGCAAACGACTATGGTGATTCGATTCATGGCGCTGATAGTGTAGATAGAAAAGGTCCAAAGCGTGCTGTTCAAAGTGGCGCCATCTCATCTCAACAGATGAAACTGGCGGTTATCATTTTTGTATTCCTTTGTTTGGTCAGTGGTGTTTCATTGCTGTGGATTTCATTCGGATTGAATTGGAACGCCATCTTATTTTTCTTCGGACTTGGCATCTTATGTATTCTGGCGGCCATTGCCTACACAGTTGGCAAAAGGCCCTACGGCTACATTGGACTTGGCGATTTTTCGGTTTTGATTTTCTTCGGCTTGGTAGGTGTTTTGGGGTCACAATACCTCTTCACGCAGCAATTTGTTAACGTTGATGTTTTACCTGCTTTAAGCTGCGGATTCTTTTCCATTGGCGTGCTAAATCTTAATAACATCCGCGATATCGAATCGGACCTCAAAGCGGGTAAGTATTCCATCCCCGTTCGAATTGGTCGCGAGAAGGCAATCGTCTACCATTGGTTCTTATTGCTGGGCGGTTTGTTTTGTGCACTGACATACTCACTTTTGACATATCATTCACCGTGGCAATTCCTCTTTTTGCTTACAGCTCCTTTGTTTATTCGTAATGGGTTGGTCGTTAGCAGAAAGCTACCTCACGAGCTTGACCCCTACCTCAAACAAATGGCGCTGTCTACTTTGGCTTTTGTCCTGCTATTTGGCATAGGTTTGTTACTAGCTTAAATCTTAAAAATTGCCGGTTACCTGTAAATGGAAACCGGAAACCAGTAACACGAAACTCGAAACTTATTTTGAAACTCGTCTGATTGTTCTTCAATCCAAAATTTCTCCGTTTATCTTTGCGGGATGTCACAACAAATTCTCATCCTCGACTTCGGTTCTCAATACACACAGCTCATTGCCCGTAGGGTGCGCGAGCTCAATGTTTACTGCGAAATTCACCCGTTTAATAAGGTTCCAGCCATTACTTCGGATATAAAAGGGGTTATTCTTTCCGGAAGCCCATGCTCAGTTCGGGATGCTGGCTCACCTACTGTTGACCTGAAGCAGTTTGAGAAAATACCAGTTTTGGGGGTTTGTTATGGTGCACAGCTAATTGCTCATCAAAGTGGTGGCGAGGTACTCCCATCACATATGCGTGAATACGGTCGCGCCCGATTGACCACTGTTGATCATCACAATGAACTTTTAAAAGAAATCACCCTCGACTCCCAGGTTTGGATGTCGCATGCTGATACCATTGCGTCTGTTCCTGCATCGTTTGAGGTAATTGCCAGCACACCATCTGTAGCGGTTGCGGCTTACAAAGTAAAAGACAAAGCCGTGTATGGAATTCAGTTCCATCCGGAAGTAACGCATACAACAGAAGGAAAAAATCTGTTGAGAAATTTCGTGGTACATATCTGCGGATGCGCCCAAGATTGGACAGCTGATCAATTTGTAGAAGCTACAATCGCTGATCTTAAAACTAAATTAGGTAACGATCAGGTCGTAATGGCTCTTTCAGGAGGCGTTGATTCTACAGTTGCTGCGATCTTAGTACACAAAGCCATCGGTAAAAACCTCCATTGCATTTTTGTTGATAATGGATTATTGCGCAAAAATGAATTTGAGCAAGTGCTGGATTCATACAAGCACATGGGCTTGAATATTAAAGGTGTTGATGCGAAAGAAAAATTCTATTCAGCTTTAGCAGGACTCATTGAACCCGAGTCAAAACGCAAAGCCATTGGTAAAACTTTTATCGATGTGTTTGATGAAGAATCGCATTTACTTAAAGATGTAAAATGGCTCGGACAAGGAACCATCTATCCGGATGTGATTGAATCGGTTTCTGTTAATGGTCCTTCACAAACGATCAAGTCACACCATAATGTTGGTGGACTTCCGGAAAAAATGAAACTCAAAATTGTTGAGCCGCTCAATACCTTATTCAAAGATGAGGTACGAGTGGTAGGTAAGACATTGGGCATTGATCCTGCAATTTTAGGCAGACATCCGTTCCCTGGTCCGGGTCTAGGGATTCGGATTGTGGGTGATATCACTGCGGATAAAGTAAGAATACTTCAAGAGGTGGATTATATTTTCACAACAGGCTTACGCGAACACGGACTTTATGACAAAGTTTGGCAAGCGGGCTCGATGTTGTTGCCGGTGCAGTCCGTTGGTGTAATGGGAGATGAGCGAACTTATGAACGCGTTGTTGCCCTACGTGCCGTAACCAGCACCGATGGTATGACAGCCGATTGGGCGCACTTACCGTATGACTTTTTAGCGACTGTATCGAGTGATATTATCAATAAGGTAAAAGGTGTTAATCGCGTAGTATACGACATCAGCTCAAAACCTCCGGCAACTATTGAATGGGAGTA
>JANODK010000184.1:0-14181 GCA_031412655.1 Chryseolinea sp. | reverse complement strand
CCATCGCCATTCAAATCTCCGGCTATGATGCTTGTAGGATAAGGCGCACCACTTGTATCACCTGGCCGCTTATAGGCACTCACAAATGAACTGGCAGAGAAAGCTCCACCAGCAAATACATTTTCAAACACACCAAAGTCGGTTGCATCGTTCGCTATGATGTCTACTCTTCCATCACCATTTACATCTGCAAGGGATAGGCCACCATAGGTATTAAGCTCGGAATTCAGTATGATATCCGTTGCAAAATCGGTTGCTGCTAATGCCCCACCCGAATTAGTATTGATCCGGATATGAACATCATCATTTGCAGATCCGTTTTTCCATGCCAGATCATTTTTACCATCGATATTGAAATCGCCTGCGAGAATATCGCCACTAATACCCTGCGTGATGGAAAAGTTGGACCCAAAGGATATGACTCCTGACGTTGACGTGTTTTTGAATACAGTGAATGTACCACCGAAACTTCGTTTCAAAATAAATTCTGGCTTACCGTCATTGTCAAGATCACTAATCGTAACCCCCGAAGCAGCGTCATCCAGCGTATCGCTAAAATAGAAGAGGGAATAACCGAATTCAATGTTTCCCGGAGTACTCATGTTTTGCGTGATCCAAACATTTTGTCCGCCTCCGCCTGAGCCTTCGCCACTCATCAATTCGGGCAGGCCATCACCATCAATATCGGCTATTCTATAAATCGGACTTTCATCGCTTTTGCCATCCCAGTATTCAACGGTCTCGAAGATGAGGTTGCCGGGTGTGCTGATATTTCGAAAGGTTGCGAATGATCCAACAAAAGCTGACCTGCCAATGGAAGTAACCATGTCTAATTTTCCATCACCATCCAAATCCGAAATGCGCAATCCTGATCCATTGGTACCGGCTCCTCCGGTAGGGAAGCTAACCTTTGTACCGAAAGAAGAAGCGGTGAGAGCACCACCCAATCCCAAATTTCTATACACATCAACTGCCGTGTTATTCGCATTCGCTAAAATAAGATCGTTCCAACCATCGCCATCCATATCGGCCATAGCGAGGCCTCCGGTATACACATTTGTAATGATATCAAACTTCGGATTGAACGATGCAGGAATTATTCTTCCTCCATTCGAAAAGGTAGGAACAAAAGATTGGTTCGATTGCTTCGACATTCCCGTTGTTTTATTGATCACGGTAATTGATCCATACATGGCTCCTGTTGGAACTGTAACGGTTAGTGATGTAGCACTTGCAACGGTAACTGTACCAGCAATCGATCCAAAATAAACTGCATTGTTGGAAACGGCAGAATTAAAATTACTTCCGTTGATGGTAATGGAAGTTCCGGCATTCCCACTTAGTGGTGAGAAGGTGGAGATGGTGGGTGAGGGTAAAATAGTTCGTTGTTCTAATCTTACATTATCTAATGATGCACTTGCACCAGTGCCAGCAGAAATAAATTTTCCATTGATTCGAAGCGATGCAACACCCGACAAGTATTGCTTGATTTGTTCTTTCGTTGCTATCGGTCCGGTCGGACTCCCTGAACGCCATTCTGTTGTTTCATCCAACCGAACAGTATGTGTACTCCAGGC
Source organism: Chryseolinea sp. (assembly GCA_031412655.1). Classification (GTDB taxonomy): domain Bacteria; phylum Bacteroidota; class Bacteroidia; order Cytophagales; family Cyclobacteriaceae; genus Chryseolinea. Next base: position 12,604 of record JANODK010000184.1, on the reverse strand, counting down.
GGGCGCTACTGCGGGTAAGGTAGGTAAAGTATGAACCAACTCTCCGCCTCCGGGAAGTCGGATGGCCACATCATAGCCAAATAGTCCATGTATGGTTGGCGTAACAGGATTCTGTAAATCGAAACTCAGAATTTGACCGTAGCTGAAATAGGTAATATTGCCATTGAATTTTGCGGGAGAAGTCCAGTAGTAAACCTGACCACCTATCGTGGAGGTAACGTGACCTCCCGGGTTTCCACCCGTACTGGAATAGTTTACCGTTTGTTGATTTAAATTTTGATCGGAAAATGTCCAGCCTTCGTCATCGGCATTGAAGTTGCTCGTGATCTGAGCATTTGAAAACCCAATGAATGTAAAAAACAGAATGGCGGCAATCCCAAATTTTAAAGTTGCCATCGTATTGGATTTTTTAGAATTGCTCGTAACTTTTTTTATCATGGTTGATTTTGTTTAATCAAAAATCCACAGTTTTTTGTTACGGTTGTATTACATGATCATGTAATACAATTACTACTGAGATCTGTATACCCTTAGCGGCTTCAGCATTGTCAGGCTGATGCGAATTTGTAATGATGGTTAAATAAAATGTCAGCTCCCCAGCCGAATCTGGCGTTCAATCCACTTTTGAAACAATATGTTGTCCATGGAATAATATTTTCCATTTTGGTCATTGTCTTCATAAATGAACAAGCTTTTTAGCAATGAGTCGATAGTTCGGTTGATCACCGATGAATTGGAAATGCCAACGGAGGTCATAAACTCTTTTCCGTTTACCTTATATACTTTGTCTTTTAACGCAAAGCCTTTTAATATTTCATATTGGGTTTTTGTCAAGTTATTTTTATAGGAAAGAAAATAGGGCTCGTATTTCAACAATAGATCGCCAACACATTTAAAAATAATCTCATCGGTTATGGGTGTAACGCCCATTGCAAAAAGGCTGTTGCACACCTCCTGAATATAGGCAGTGAACCCACGACAATATTGGTATATCCAATCGGCTTGTTCAGGATTCGCGAATCGCAGTTTTCCTTTTTTAAGGTTGGCCTTTATGAACGCGGCATACATTTCGGGTTCAATTTTTCCAAGCTGCACCAAATCAGCACTATGATAAAATGGTCTTTTTTGGTTGGCAAACATTTCTCTCAAAATCCGCTGGTGGCTTCCGCAGTATAAAAAGCGAATGGTGGGAAATTGTGTTGCAATACTCCGTAGCCATCCTTCCAAAGAGTTGTCATCATAATTTATGATTTCCTGAAATTCATCAAAAGCAATAACAAGGTTTTTTGTTTCACTCAATGCCTTCATTATTTCTTCGATGGTTTTTTTTTCCTGATTCGGTTTCACCCATGAAAGACCTGCCGAGAACCCGCCCGTGAACGGATCGAAGTCCACACTGGCTTTCCAGGACTGAAGAAACTTTTTTACAGTAACACCTTTATGGCTTGCATTGTACAATCCACTGGTGAAACGTTTTAAAAATTCTGCCATCGTTGCAGTACCTGCAATGTCTATGTAAAGGCACGTCCATTTGGGGAGGTTATAAAACACATGTTGTATGAGCGCAGTTTTGCCAAGCCTGCGAGGGGCAAGCAGGCAGGTGTTCCTGCCATTTTTTATGTTGCTAAGAATTTTTTTCGTTTCAATTTCACGATCACAGAAGGTGTCCGGGCCGAGGTATCCAACAGTTGCAAAAGGATTATCCATACAGAGTTGCTTTTCAATATCCAAAGTAACAAAAAACTATACAAAATGTACTATACAAAATGTACTATACAAAATGTGCTAAGGTTTAGGATCGTGAAAATCATTACCCCTGAATCAATGCAGTTTACTTCAGCCTTTCTTCTCCGGTGGAGCAGGATGACTGCATCTATGACTTTCTATGCTGTGTTCATGCCCTGCTTTTAACTTTCCTTTAGTAATGACCTCCAGAAGGAAGGAAGTCAGTGGAGCTTATGCAGACTACATGGTACCCTGATTGTTAATTGTTGAGCTTGGTGTGAGCTACACAAGCCGCTCTTTCAATGCTTTTGAAACCGCTTCGGTTTGCGAGTGAACTTGCAACTTCTCATAAATCTTTTTGATATGAGCCCGCACCGTATCAATGGTGATGTAAAATTCATCGGCCATCATTTTATAACTATTTCCTTTTGATAAAGAGGATAGAATTTCTTTTTCGCGGGCAGTAAGTTGATACGATTTGGTCTGTTGTGGTTTTTGCAAGGAAGCAATCACCATAAGCGCGATGGAAGGTGACATGGGTGCACCCCCATTCAGCACTTCATGCATGGCATCGAAAAGTTTAAAAGAAAGATGTTTCTTTAATAAATATCCAGAGGCTCCGGCACAGATCGCATCGAATACATGTTCGGTGTCGTCAAAAACAGTAAGCATAATAATGGGAATGGTTAAACCCATTGCTCTGATTTGCTTTACCGCCTCAATGCCCGTGCGACCAGGCATGTCAATGTCCATTAATATAATGTCGGGTTTGATTTCGATGACCTGTTTTTCGGCAAGCAATACATTATTAAAAGAGTTTGATAGATGATAATGTTCATCCAATTGCAGCATACTGCCGATGCTCTCGCGCAATATGTCATTATCTTCATACAGTAGAACAGATAAACTCATTTTCTTCTAAGCGATACTAAAGGAAATAAAAAATTTTCCTAATCGATATACCCTAATCATGTAATAGGAAGCACTACTTCAATTCGAGTGCCTTTACTTTCTGCCGATGAAAGTTTGAACTCTGCATGTATGGTGTTGGCCCGCGACTTTAAGTTAATAAGTCCATTGCCGGCTTTTATGCTTTCTTCTGAAAAGCCTTTGCCGTTGTCGGATACCATCATCATCAATTTACCTTCTGATTGTTTTAAGGTAACTTCTACTTGACTTGCCTCACTGTATTTGGCTGCATTGTTAATGGCTTCTTTAAAAATCAAGAATAGATTTTTTTGCTTCTCTGCATCCAGCAATAAACCATTCAATGATTCTTCACCAAAAAACTTAACGGCAATGTCTTTAGGTTCTAATATTTCAGCAGCAAACACCTTCATCTTTACCATTACTTTTTCAATGGAATCGTTGATTGGATTAATGGACCATACCATATCGGTCATGCTTTCCATCATCTTGGATGATTGCTCGGCAATACGACTCAAGTGATGATTGTTACCATTGAGGTTTTCACGCATCGCCAAATTACTGATGATGTTGATGGTTGAAAGTGTTGATCCAATATCATCGTGTAAGTCACGGGCTATGGTATTGCGTACTTGTTCAATTTCCGCAAGTCGTTTTGCTTTGTTGAGTACGCGATATCGATTGACTAAAAGAAATGCAATGATAATGACCAACAACAATGCGATGGCTGAACCTATCTGTACGGCACGTTGTCTTTCCAAAGCAAGTCTTTTTAATTCCTGATCTTTTGTGAGTAATGTAATCTGTGCTTCTTTTTTTTCTAACTCATACTTGGCCTGCGTTTCTTCGGCAAGCTGCCGGTTTTCAGATTGTGTTATGCTGTCTTTAAGCTGCGCAAGTTGCTGATGGACGGATAAAGCTTTTTTATAATCTCCTTTGGATTCATACACGGAACTCATGGCATCGTACGTGTCCATCAATAAATAAGAGTTGCCAATCGCTTTTGCTGCATTTCGGGCTGAGTCCAGGTATACTAACGCGTCATCATTTTTTTTGAGTATGGCATATGCCTGGCCGATGGCAGAATAAGAATACGCGATCAAAGGTTTCACGGAAATACTTTTTGCTAATTTAAGCGATTGTTGATAATTCGTTAACGCATCGCGATGTTGTTCTTTATCAAAATAAATATTGCCTATGTTTTGCAATAGCTCTGCTGCACTACGCACATCACCTAATGTCACGTAAAGTTTTTGTGCTTGCTTGTATTCAATAAGAGCACTGTCGTACTTTTTTTGCTTGCGATAAATGCGTCCAAGTAATTTATGAGCGTATCCAATTTGTGGATCAAGTTTTTTTCTCTTGGCGATGTTCATACTTTGCCAGGCATAGTCAAGTGCCTGGTCATAGTTACCCAAACGATATTCAATATTGCCAATGTTTGATAATGCCATTGCCTGACCATAATCATCTGCCAATGGATTTTCATAGAGTTTAGCAGCCTGAACAAAATAGTCCAGCGCTTTTTGATAGTTGCTTTCTTCTAAAAAGACATTTCCGTAATTATTGTAGATACCGGCCTCTACTCTATAATTATGCGCCTCCTTTGCAAGTGCTAATCCCCTATCTAGAAAATACCGCGAGGAGTCCATCATCGATTTTCGCATAAAGCTGTGCCCTAGGCTGGAACAAACCTCTGCCTGTCCTGAAAGATCTTCGCGTTTTTCTGCAACACCATTTGCAAAGTGAAAGTAAAAAACGGCAGAGTCGAATTGTGCCTGGCCTTGGAATGCAGCGGCTAACGAAAATGAATTTTCAAAAACGCCTCTATCAAAACTAATTTTTTTGGAGAGGTAAAGTCCGGATCGGGCACTTTCAAGTGCTTCCTGCACATTTGATCGAGTGAGTTCATCTGCCAACACGCTTAGTAAAATTGCTCTTGTAGTATCGGTATTCGTTTTAAGCAGAACAGTTTTGAGACTATCTGCTTTTTGCGCCAGACCAATAGTGCATAGAAAGGATAGAAGAAATGAAAAGAGAATCTTCATGGATAGAAAGGGTATCCGAAGATAGAAAGAATACATGAAGACATTTATAGGTTTGCACCATTTAATGCGATATCCTTTATTGTTGATTTACCTTAGTGAGATGTAAAAACACCGAGAGTACATTGTGTAGTCTTATGGTTTCGAATACTATTATAACCGGAACTAATGATCTTAAATAAGCGAAACATGAACAATAACCCTTTTGTGATCGGGCGAACGTTCAACGTTCTAACCCTACAGTTTGGGAACACTCCCGGCCAACAATCCCGATTTTGCAAAGGAAAATTTTGCCGGAGGATGGACTGAAATTATTGGAACATCATTAAAAGAATTTCTTGATAAGAAGCAGTATAAAAAAATTTCTGCATTAAAGTTTTTGAATTTTAATCACGATTGGTTTATCGGAAGTTTCCGCGATAACATAATAGATGCCCGAAAGAATAAAGGAAACATCAAGTTGTGATTCGCCTGTCGGAACAGACTTAAAGAGCAACTCTCTTCCCAGTGCATCTTCAATTCTCATCGGTATTACATTTCGATAATTATTTTTTATGATGAGAATATGATCGACCGGATTCGGGGCAACTAAAAAAGTATTTTCAATCTTTGGTTCAACCTCCGTTACCAGATAAACAAAATCAGCCGAGCGACTAAAGCAACTTCCGGTGGTCACTTCTACTGCGTACGCTCCAAACTCTGCAAAATTAATCTCTAAGATTTGCCTTGTAGCACCTTGAATTTCTTCGCCATTTAAAAACCATTGGTAACTCTCACCAACACTTGCGATGAGCAAATTTCCATCCATGCTCACCGTTGCCTCTGAGGTGACGCGCGTAATCGTCACAGCATCCGAAGTAACACTCTGACAACCGGTAGCATTTCGTATAGACAAAGAATAGTTTCCATCTTGTGTTACGGTAATGTCTTGTGTGGTAGCACCGGTTGACCATATGTATTCAAATCCGGCTGGCCCGGAAAGAACTGATGTTTCAGTGCCACATAATGTTGTATTGCCAGTAATCTGAATGACCGGTTTGACTGGAGCCGCTATTGCAGTTACAGAAAGTGTATCTGAGTTTTCACTGAAGCACGCACCTCCATTGCTGGTTTTAACATAATAATCTCCGGATACTGTTGCTAAAATTTGTTGAGTCGTTCTGCCATCGGACCAGAGGTAATCTGAAAAACCCGAAGGCGCTGAAAGAAAAATACTATTGCCTTCACAGAAGCTGACACTGCCACTAACATTCAGTGTTGGTTTACCAATTACATTAACAGTAGCAATAACCAGTGAACGGGAGCTTTCGCAAGTAGTGGCAGGATCGTAAATACTGACGTAATAATTTTTTGTGCTTGATAATAAAGGTGTGTTGAATGGACTAGCAGATGTTATGAAGGTTGTTGTAAGATTATCTTCATACCAATGATAATCTTGTGCGCCCGTTGCACCGCTCGCAAGTAATGCCACGCTGCCAGGTCCACATCGGCTTGCACCTGTTGTTACGGGGGCAGTGGGAGGTATACATGATAAAATATCAAATGGTTCACGTACGACTTCGCTCCAAACTCCATCAGCATCTTTCACGCGAATACCCAATATGTGCGTGCCACTGGGCACACTGGTTAAGTCGATTGGGAAAATTTGATTTATGGTTGGTCCCGTGGGATTCACCATTAGTGCAATAGCATTTTCTTCACCGGGATCGGTATCGATAAAATATTCGGCAGCGACAATATCACTTGCGTTTGCTGCGATGGGCGAAACATAAAATCCCCGGCTTTCAAACTCTCCCCATTTTCCATTTAGATCTTTTGTGCGAATGGCAAGAAAATGAAATCCGGTAGGCAGACCAGTGACAGGAAGGCTTGCTGTAAAATTAATGGATGCTCCTGCGGTAATTGGAATTGAAAAACCATTTCCGATACCAGGATCGGTGTCAAAAAAATATTCTGCCGCAGCAATATTCGGTACATCGGTTGTTGAACCCGAAACATAAAATCCACGACTTTCAAAAATGCCCCACCTTCCATCTGAGCCTTTTGTGCGTATGGCGAGAAAATGAAATCCGGGAAGTAATCCGGTGGAAGGAAGGCCTGCTGTAAAATTTACCGTGGCTCCTGAAGTAACGGGAATAGATGTGCCGTTTCCGTTTCCGGGATCAGCATCAAAAAAATATTCAGCGGCAACAATGTCAGGTACATTGGTTGTTGTGGAGGTAATGTAAAATCCACGCGATTCAAAAATGCCCCACCGATCATCAAGTCCTTTGGTTCGCACAGCAAGAAAATGAAAGCCAGGAAGCAAACTCGTTGTTGGTACATTCACAATAAAATTAATATTGGCGCCTGATGTTACTGAAATTGAAGTGCCATTGCCTACTCCAGGATCAGTATCAATAAAATATTCTGCTGCAGAAATGTTAGGCACATCTGCAGTTGAGTTGGTGATGTAGAAACCTCGATTCTCAAATTCTCCCCAAGGGCCCCCACTTTCTTTCACGCGAATGGCCAATTGATGGAATCCAACAGACAACGAAGCCGTTGGTATGCTCGCAGTGAAGCTTACATTAACGCCCGGTGTTGGTACGGTTAAAGTGCTTGCATTTCCAGGCCCTGGATCAGTGTCAAAAAAATATTCAGCTCTGGTAATATTCTGACCGTTTGTGACCAAGGAAAATAAAAGTAGTAATGGCGGAAGTATATAGAATGAAATAGCGAAAGAAGAAATTCGCTGCACTTCACTTTTTAAAACTTGCGTGTTGCCTATTGCATACTGCATACTGAATACCGAACACTGGTTACCGAATACCGATCACTAATTACTCTTCCGTGCATCAACAGTCACACTTAAACTACCACCCGGAGTTACCGTTGGTGTTGTAATATTCATAGCAAAAATTCGTGGTATCCTGCTGTTACGACTATTCGTCCAATTTAAACTTCCAGTGGCATCAAAGAGCAGACCCATATCCTTACCATCGCTGCCTGAGTTATTAGCCGGTCCGCTGGCAATGGTAAAGTTGAGAGTAGGTGTACCATTATTTCCGTTTATAATAGTTTGATCACCCATCACCGGGCTTTGGTTCGATACATTACCTCCTCCATCAACGTTGCTATTCACCGCCCATGGAGTTGCGTTAGAAGTAGCATTGGCGACATTGAGCGTTACGTTGTTGGTGATGTTATTATTGAATGTGCTAAAGCTTAAGTTAAGCCCCGCATTCACCTGATTGAAAATATTGTTTGATAGGGTGAGGAATCTACAATTCGATGAGAAAAAGCTCACTGTGCCACCTCCGGCATTATTGCTGCTATAGAACAGATTATGATCAAAACGAACGTTTACACTATTTGTGAGTGAACTAACTTGAGAGCCTAAACAACACACTGAAAAAAAGAACATATTATTTTGGAACAGAAAGTTTTGATAGGTTAACGAACTGTTGAAATTTAATCCATTGTAAAATATGCATCCCTCAATTAAGTGTCCGGTGGAGGCTAAGTCCCAGTTCACAGCTCCATTAAACTGACATCGGATAAGTCGAATATTGTTCACACCAATATCTCCACCAACGGAAATTTGACTTGGCGATACTGTGCTCGTAAATAAAAGTCCTTGAAGTTCCGAGCCATCGGGGCTGCCTCCGGCAGGAGAATTACGAATGATGACCCCCGTTACAGTTGCTGTCAGTGGAATATTTTTATCTGGCAACCACCCTGGTCCGATTACAGTAATTTTTTTATCCTGGATGGTAAAAGCGGCATAGGTATTCGGACTTCCATATACATAGACCGAGTCACCATCGGCACTGGCATCAATGGCAGCTTGAATGGTGCTGAATTGACCTAATGTTGCCGGATTGCTGCTTACTGTTCGTACGGTTGCTTGCGCCACAAGGCTACAACCAATGACTACCAGAATAAAGAGGATTTTTTTCATGACAGTGAATTTTAGAATGGGAACAGAGAATGAACCATACTCCAATATCATGAATTGTTTGCAATAAAAAATGCCAAAGGCAGCAGAGAATAGAAATACTTTAATAAAATAATGTGAAACATCGATTTTGTTTAACGATGCGCTTGGCGGTAGGTATACCTTCTTGGAATAGAAAACTGCTGATAAACAATTTAGAACACAATGATGTCTCTAATGCAAAGATTAGTCGTGCCATTGATTCAATGACACGACAAGATTAACTATAGAGCACCCGTCAATAATTTCACAAAACGATCATGATCCCAGTTGATATTAATTTTGTCAATTTTGGATTGATCATCGAATCGAAAAATAAAAATATGCTCGCTGTCGAAACGTAAGCCTTTTGAAGGTAAGCCCGCAAATTCTTTTTCCTGTTTTCCGAAGATCACAACGTTGCATGTTACTGAATTTGTTGTTTCATCATAGCGCTGCGATTTCACTGTATTGTCTACATCCGGGAAGGAATCCATTACAGCTGACCAGATAGCTTTTCCGGTTTCATAAATTTTTCCTTTTCCGCCATCGCCAAGCGGTTCAAAGAAAACTTCTCCTTGTGGATTACATAAGCTGAGCATGCGATCGATATCAAAATCCTGATAGGCAGAGAAGAATTCAATGCAGGTGCCTTTTTTACTAAGAGCATCAATGGTTTCGGATTGTTGGGTTGTTGTATTCATAATTTTAGATTTTAGATTTTAGAACTGATAATTCACTTCGGGTAGTTGGTGTGTTGTTTGATTTTTTGAATCTGACGCAGGTGACGATCGGTATGACCAAATGCGTAAATATAGATTTGATGAATACTACCATACGAGTTAAAGTATAAACGAAGATCTTCATGAGAAGATTTTACATATTCAACAGACTCGTTCCTCATTTTCAAAAACCAGCTTACATTGCTTTTCAAACTATTTAAATTCATGGGTATGGTGTAAGTAAAGGGCTTGGTATATTCTGCTGAATGATGCGGTTTTTCTTCCATGATAAAATCGAGAAAGTAGCTATCGGGACGAGCCGTTTTAATGCGTTCAGGTTGTGCCCCGGCTTGAAATCCCCGGTTCATCTCGTGTTGAAAAAGCAATTCCCAAAGATTGATGTGTTCTACCACTTCATTAATAGACCATCGATCTGGAGCCTCCTTAAAATTCCATTGCTTTTCCGAGAGACCTTCCGTCTCTTTTAGCAACTGATCGCGTGAGCGGATAAGATTTTCGATTAGGTATTTTCGATCAGCTTCAGTCCAGACTGTAGTTTCCTGTGCGAAGCCGGACAATATAGAGCCAGCGCTCATCAATAAAACGAGGGAGATTTTCTTCATGGCTTAAAGTTTTAATAAATGTAAAAGCCATTCGATTCATCGCCTTGTAAAAATGCGAACAATGTGTTATTTCTTTACAAACCTGGTCATTTCATGATGTTGCTGATGATAGTCTGTTGGATTCATGCCATTGAATTCCAAAAACTCTTTTGCCAGATGTGATTGATCATGAAGTCCACTTTCAAGAACAACATCCTGCCAGTCTATTTTTTCGCTATGCGCTACTTTATTCGAAAGGATTCCGAATCGTTTAATGCGGATATAAAATTTTGGCGAGACCCCTACCTTCTCTAAAAATTGTTTCTCTAAATACCTTCGGCTAATCTTTAAATGAGAAGCAACTTCATCTACCAAAATGGCGCCTTTGTATTGATCAATATATTCCACAGCTTCGTCAATGATAGAAAGTCTTTTCTTGGCATCTTCCAACCGTAGTAGAATAAAATCTTCTAAATGTTTTACACGATTTTCATCCTTTAATTCCTTTTTGATTGACATTAATAATGAATCCGCTTCATCACCGAGCAGAAGATTTAGTGGCATTCTGCTGTTAACCAAATGCGACATGCGAAGGGCAAAAAAATTATGAAGAGCAGTAGGCTTGAAAACAATTCCCACCATTCCGATTTTTCCGTTTAACACGCGATGGTAGTTGGAGGTAAACAAACCGCAAACAAATGCATCTGGAACAAGGGTGGGAGAATCAAAATGTTGATAGGTCCATGTGGGATCGGCAAAATTAAAAACAATGGCACCCAAACAATTGGGTGGGCTTTGCACTTCAGTCTTCCCCATCACTTCACCTTCCCAAACAAAGTAGCATTCTATAAAAGATCTTAGCGCTGGAGCAGGAGCGAACTTTTGATATCGCATAAATTGAAGTTTGGGGTAGGTCTTCAGAATCGCATAGGTAATATATAAATACCGTTGTTTTAAGCCAAGGAATAAGTTCAACTTAATATTATCTTAAAATCTAATGCGGTTAAAACACTCGTTTGCAAATGCGAGTGTTGTTTCGACTAGATAGGTCTGAACTTATTGCGTTCAGTTTTTACATCCTCAAATAAAATTTCAGACTTTCGGAACCAAATTTACAAGGCTCACGTAATGTTATCTTTGCATCTCTCACTACATTCATGAGTTCCAGGCAGCGTTATTATTTTCTTCTCATCCTTATTCTCGGAGCACTAGCTACCATCAGTCCGTTTTCAATTGATATGTATTTGCCAGGGTTTCCGGCAATTGCTACTGATTTAAACACGACAATAGATCAAGTTCAATTTTCACTTACAGCCTATTTAGTTGGTATTGCTGTCGGTCAGATTTTGTATGGACCTTTGCTCGATCGGTTCGGAAGAAAAAAACCATTGTATGTTGGTCTTGCTATTTATGTCCTTGCTTCTGTTGGATGCGCATTTACAGATTCTATTTCTTCACTTATTGTGATGCGGTTTCTTCAGGCTCTTGGAGGATGTGCAGGTATTGTCGCAGCGCAGGCACTCGTTCGCGATTTGTTTCCAGCGAATAAAACCGCGCAGGCATTTTCCCTTATCACCCTTGTCATTTCTGTTTCTCCTATGATTGCCCCAACCGTTGGTGGATACATGACTTCAGCATTTGGTTGGCAATATGTATTTCTGGTGTTGGCTGGAATTACATTACTGATTATGGGTGCCGTGTATTTCTTTCTTCCAGAAGGAAAAGGAGCGAATTCCACTATGTCGTTAAAACCGAAAGCGGTGTTGAGTAATTTTTATTTAGTAATCAAAGAACCGCAGTTTAGGATTTATGCCTTAGCAGGAGGCTTAGCCACAGCAGCTCCGTTCGCCTACATTGCCGGTTCGGCTGATGTATTTATGAATATTTATCGAGTAAGTGAACAACAGTACGGATGGATTTTTGCGTTTCTCGCTTTCGCGATGATTGGTTCGACACAACTCAATCACATCTTACTAAAGAAATTTAAGAGTGAGCAGATTATAAAGATCACTTTAGTCTATCAATCCGTTATTGGATTAATTTTGGTTATCGGTACGTACTATGGATGGTATGATAAGTATGCACTCATCATCCTGATGTTTATTTTTCTTACGGGTCAGGGTCTTACTGGTCCGAATACTGCTGCACTGTCATTGGCTCCGTTTCCGAATCATGCTGGTAGTGCTTCTGCTTTAATGGGTAGTTGGAGACTGGGCGCGGGTGGAATTGTTTCTGCGATTGTAAGTTTACTTCATAACCACACTGCGGTTCCCATGGTAGGTATGATGGTGGCATGCGCGATCGTTAGTCTTGCATTATTGTACATCGGAAACATTCGAGTGAAGTATCGTGCCTGAAAGCAAAAGGAAGCAGAAACAGAGAATTCAATTCTGGCTTAATTCTTTCTTTGAATTATTTCCCTTTCGTTCTCTGAAAGCAACAATATCAATTGACCTTTTGTATTCGTATGTGTTTCGTTGCTTTTACGGATTGTATGGCAATGGTATAATTGCCGGCCTGTAGTTCATTAACTGAAATCACATTGGGTGAACTGCTCACAATAGCTACTTCTTTTACTTTACGTCCGAGAACATCAAACATCTTTAGTGTAGCATCTTCAGGAGA
>JANODK010000183.1:0-1944 GCA_031412655.1 Chryseolinea sp. | reverse complement strand
CCACAGGAGACGAGCTCATGGCGAACGAAATTAACAGCCTTTGCGAACGAATGGTAAAGCACGTGCAATCAGAAAACAAGTAAGAAATGACGTAAATCAGGTAGTTAAAGGGCACTTCAATCGTTTGTTGTTTCATAAATTTTTGTACTTTTCAGGCAAGAAGCTCGGTATGCATACTATCTGGCCTCTTGTTTTTTTATTTTTCAACAAACCAACTACTTAGACTATATGAAGAATTTTTACAAAAATTCATTGGCCGCAGTACTACTCATGGTGCTGACAGCCTCAGTAGGCTTTGCACAGACCAACATTTCCGGAAAAGTGACGGATGAGGCCAGCGGAGAACCTATTGCCGGTGTAAACATCATTGTGAAAGGCCGCGTTATCGGTACGATATCCGGCACCGATGGTAACTTTTCGTTAAAGGTTAACGATGCTCCTCCCCTTACCCTTACATTTTCATTTGTAGGGTATGCCACCAAAGATTTGGAGATAACCGATGCTAACACTTCTGGTTTGGATTTGAAACTAAGTGAGCAAACCATTTTGGGTCAAGAGGTAGTTGTTTCTGCTTCCAGAATGGAAGAAAGCATTTTACAATCGCCTGTTACCATTGAAAAAATAGGTCTCTTGGAAATTAAACAATCCGCAACACCTGATTTTTATGATGGATTAGCAAATCTGAAAGGAGTTTCAACTAACTCAGGAAGTTTAAATCTTACCTCCGTTAATACAAGAGGCTTTGCTACTATTGCCAATACTCGTTTCGTACAATGGGTTGATGGAATGGACACTCAAGCGCCTCTCTTAAACTTTCCAACGGGAAGCATTATGGGACTTGGTGAATTGGATGCTGAGAGTATGGAATTAATTCCAGGAGCAGCTTCTGCGCTTTACGGACCCAATGCATTCAATGGTATTTTAGTAATGCAAAGTAAAAGCCCTTTTGAATATCAGGGATTAAGTGCACAGGTAAAACAAGGCATGACAAATTCAGACGCTGGAGGTGCCCACCCACTTGGCCAATACAGTATTCGTTATGCAAAAGCGTTCAAGAACAAGTTTGCCTTCAAGGTAAACTTCTCATATATGACCGCTACGGATTGGCTTGGTAGTGATTATAAAACCGACCGCACAAATCCGGAATCAACAATTGATTTAAGTGGTACAAAAGATTTTGATGGCTTAAACCTTTATGGTGATGAAACGCTGATTCCAACACCCGTTCCCAGTGTCGGCATCCTTAAAAGAACTGGATTCAGGGAAGAAGATATGCTAAACTCATTCTCTGACGGTCGTGAGGCTAAAACCATGAAAGGTGATGTTGCACTACATTATAGGATTACTGATAAAATTGAGGTATTGTATAACTACCGCTATGGAGGTGGAAGTTCAATCTATCAAGGAACTGAAAAATATGTTCTAAGAGACTTTAATCAACAATTTCATAAGCTGGAATTTAAAGGAGATAATTTCTTCGTTAGAGGATACATTTCAGCTACCGATGCAGGAAAGTCGTACAACCTATCTGCACTTGGAGGTTTTGCTAATGAAACCTATAGCCCAACTGCTGCCACATGGGCTCCAGATTACATTAAGGCGATGCAAGGTTATCAAGAAGATCCAACCTACACAGGTACCGTCATTGCGGGTGATCATGCTTCAGCAAGAGCTTATGCTGATCGAAACAGACCTGCTGCAGGCACCCAGGCTTATGATGATTTAATGAAATTAGTGAGAGATAATTTCTTTCAAAAAACACCAACAAATGGTGCACGAGGCGGAGCATCGTTTTTCGATAATTCCAAACTCATCCATGGAGAGTTTAATTACAAATTCTTCAATCAAATTAAGTGGGCTGAAATACAAGTTGGTGGAAATTTCAGACAATACGATCTCTTCTCGAATGGAACGATCTTCAATGAAGATCCAGAGGTAGGTACC
>JANODK010000182.1:0-4464 GCA_031412655.1 Chryseolinea sp. | reverse complement strand
CTTCAAAAACCAGATTGGTTGAACATGGATAAAATTATGTCCATTGAAAGTGAGTACGATTGTAAGTCTGTTTTTTATTGGATTGTGAATCAGGGAAGGATAAACAAACGGGAGGTAAATGCTGATTATGTTTTTCATTCTTCCGCAATACAGAAAAACCTGAAAGCGGTTAAAGAGAATGGTTTTGAAAATGGACTACACAAAAGTATCTCAATGGATTCCCTTTCCGATGAAATCAAAAAATTCGAGGAACAACCTATTGGCAATCGATATCACTATTTGAAGTTTCACCTGCCTGAGATGTATCAGCATGTAGAATCAGCTGGGATAAAACTGGATGCCAGTGTCGGCTTTGCTGAGGAAATCGGATTTCGTAATAGTTATGGATTACCCTTTAATCCATATGATTTCTCCAGGAAGAAAGCATTCTCCTTTGTTGAAGCACCCTTGCATATCATGGACAGGACATTCTTTCAATACAAGAAGTCAGGTGTTGGTGAAGCTGAGAAAGACATTTTGAATTTTTTCGAAAACAACAAAGAGAACTGCGTGCTCTCCGTATTGTGGCATAATAATTTTTTTACGGATTATAAATTCAAAGGATATCTTGATCTTTACAAGAAGATACTGGCTTACATAAAAGACAATAACTTTAAAACCATAAGCCAGAACGAAATCATTCAGAATTATTCAATAGTATAATATGGCCATTACAATACGCTTACTTCAAGATCAGGAAGTTGAACTGGCCAATGCTTTTTTCAATCAGGTGTACCAAACTAATCGGCCGATTGAAAATTTCAGATGGGAATTTCTAAATGGTACTTTCGGAAAAGCAATTTATACTATAGCAGTAGACGATAGCATAACAACACATATTAAAATTGTGGGTATCCAATGCGCCATTCCTATTGAACTCATTAGCTCGAAAGGCAAGATTGTTCTCACGGCAAAATCAGAAGATACATTGGTAGACCCCGCCTACCGCGGTCAAAAGATTTTTGAGCGCATGTATGAGCTTCTGTTTGATGAATGTAAGAAAGCAGGTATTCAATACCTCTGGGGATTTACGCCTGCACAAAAAGCATTCGAACGTATTGGGTTTGAAATCCCCTTCAAAGCAGAACAAGCATTGCTCGTCTTTAATCCGCTCAAAGCATATTCCTATTTAAAAGGTTTGAATGCACAGAATAAGTCAATGGATAAATTGAAAATCTTCGGTCTATCAATACTCTCCTGGATAAAAGGAATCAAGCGATATTTTATTCAGATGAAAAGCAAAGATTTGTTAGAAACTTCAATCCAAAAGAAAAATGATCTCTTTCAATCCTGTTATGTAGATCAGGAATATTTTACATTGAATGAAACTGATCAATATCTAAATTGGCGAATTAACAAAAATCCATTTCAAAATTCGTATCGTAATTTTCAACTTCACAAAAACGGGAAGATTGAAATTGATGTCATTTTGAATACCCGTAAAGATGTTGCGTATGTAGAGCAGGTATTTTCCAATCAGAATGAAACTGCTCCGATGTTAGGAGCCTTGGCAGTAAAAGCGTATGAAAAAAAAGTACCGTTGATACGTGCACTTTGCTTTAGCACAAATGAAGAACTTGTATCACAAGGTGATCAACTTAAACAAGCGGGTTTCACATACCTAAAAAGAGGAAGTTATTTCGTTTGGAAATCGCTTGACCCATCCATTGCTGTTTCTCCTAATCTTTTACTTCTGAATAGGTTGTTTACACAGGGGAACAATTAGAAGAAGTCAATAGTCTATGGTTGATAGTCCATAGTTGACCAAAGCAGGTCAAAATTTAACTAAAGGTTTTGAACCTGGAACCTTGAACTTTGAACAGTTTCTAACCTCGAATCGCCTTCTCCACCATATTCTTCGAGCCTACATAAAACGGTGTGCGTTGATGCAGCTCTTGCGGTTCTATATCTAAAATTCTTCCTGATCCATACGATGCTGCTCCTCCGGCTTGTTCTGCAACAAACGCTAATGCATTACACTCATACATCAATCTAAGTTTTCCATTTACATCTTTTGCTGTGGCTGGGTAAATGTAAATTCCTCCTTTCAACATATTGCGATGGAAATCTGCTACAAGCGAACCAATGTAACGTGCTGTATAATTTTTGTCTTTGCAATGTTGAATGTATTGCTTCACCGGTTCACTAAATGAATTGGCTGAACCTTCGTTGATGGAATATATCTTTCCGTCTTCCGGAATTTTCATGTTAGGATGTGAAAGAAAATATTCACCCAACGTGGACTCGTATGTAAATCCATTCACACCATGACCAGTAGTATACACCAACATGGTTGATGATCCATACAAAACATATCCTGCAGCAACTTGCTCGGAACCCTTCTGAAGAATATCAATTTCCTGAATCGGTGTTCCTGCCGGACTCTTCCTTCTGTAAATAGAGAAAATGGTTCCAATCGAAACGTTCACATCAATGTTCGATGACCCATCAAGCGGATCGATGGCAATTACATATTTGCCTTCGTTGTTCAAATCAACATACGTTTCAGATTCTTCTGATACCAACGCACAAACTTCGCCACCTTTCGCAAGAGCTCGAGTGAATCGAATGTTGGCTAACACATCTAACTTCTGCTGATCTTCACCTGTTGAGTTTTGCGAACCAACTGCACCCATTATATCAATCAAACCCGCTTTGTTCACTTCGCGATTCACTACTTTAGAAGCCAGGGCTATGTCGCGAAGCAACTGTGACAGCTCCCCGCTGGCAAATTGAAACTGATCCTGGTTGTTTTTAATAAACCGGTCGAGTGCCAGGCCGATAGACTCCGCAATTCGTGATGATTCGATGCTTGTTGCGTTGGCTTTATTCATTGATCTTTGTATAGGTGATTTTGGCGTAAAGTTATAATGCAAACGATTGATTTCAATAAAAATGAGGGTTTTTAAATTTGGTGGCGCTTCCCTTAAAAGCGCAGAGGGCATCCGGAATGTAGCATCCATTATTCAATCGAACGCATCAAACAACCTCTTAGTCGTGGTGTCGGCCATAGGCAAAACCACAGACGCTCTGGAAAAATTAGTCGAGCTGGGTCACACGAAGAAAAATTATCAAACTGAATTAACAGCATTAAAGAAAGCACATGAAGTTGTACTTAATAACTTGTTTGTTCAGCCCGCTTCAGTTCATGCAGAGATGGAGAATATCTTCACTGAACTGGAACAAGAACTAAATTTTGAAGCCGATTTTGATCAGGTTTATGATCAAGTCGTTTCAAAAGGCGAATTGATTTCTTCTCTTATTCTGCATCACTATCTTCTTTCTCAAAAAGCAACGAGCTATTTGCTTGATGCTCGTAACTGTATTCACACTGACTCTAGTTTTCGCGAAGGCAAAGTTGACTGGGCAATTACCTCAGCCAATATTCAAAACATTCGTTCTGTAATTAATACTAACATCGTTATCACTCAAGGATTTATCGGAAGTACTACTGATGGTCTCACCACAACCCTAGGTCGTGAAGGTTCTGATTTTACTGCCGCCATTTTTGGTTCATCGCTTCAAGTGGAATCCGTTACTATTTGGAAAGATGTGCCGGGTGTAATGAGTGCTGATCCAAAGCGCATACCTTCTGCCGTTGTTTTTGATGAATTGCCTTTCAAGGAAGCAGCTGAGATGACGTACTACGGTGCCAACGTAATTCACCCGAAAACAATAAAGCCGTTAGCAAACAAAGGCATTACCTTATTGGTAAAAAACTTTGTTGATCCATCACTTCCCGGAACCAGAATTCATGAATGTGTTGTCGAGAATTTGCCTCCGTTGATTGTATACAAAGTCAATCAATGCCTTATCTCCTGCAAAGTTACAGATTATACCTTTATCTCAGAGCAACAGTTAAGTGCCATCTTCCAAACCATTTCCGATCTTGACATCCGAATCAATGTCATGCAGAACTCTGCTATTACTTTTTCTTTTTGTATTGATTTTCGCGAAAGCAAGGTGATTAAGTTGATTGATAAACTGCAACAGAATTTTGAAGTGTACTATAACACCGGACTTACCTTGATTACGATAAAGAATTATGACGAAGCCACTTTTGAAACGTATCGCAAGATGAAGGGTGTTTTATTGGAGCAATCTTCCCGATCAACACTGCAAGTGCTTGTGAAGGGTTAATTGAGAAGTTAATAGTTATCCGTTAATAGTTAATACAGGTTAAATGGATATAGTCTTTTATTGATTGAAGTATATTTAAGGTTAAAATGCATTACGATTAACTTTTAACTATTAACCGATAACGAATTCCCCACAGCAACAAAATACTTCTTCGGACTATCACACACATGGCATTGATAGGTATCGGGCAATTTTTCAAAAGATGTGCCGGCTGGAATGTTTGAAAGTGAATCACCGTATTGTTGATCATAAATCGTAAGACAATTGCTACACTGGTAAATGGTG
>JANODK010000181.1:0-11673 GCA_031412655.1 Chryseolinea sp. | reverse complement strand
GATTTACTTCTTTTATTTCCAATCGTCCGGTGCTCTTTGCTACTTTAAATTCCTGAGCATACGCTGCGATGGTCATAATGAAAGCAAGTGCTGCTATAATTCCTTTTTTCATATTCGTTGATGTTTGTTTTAGTTAATTGTTTTTAGTGAGTGCTGTGTGTTAAACAAGTTGATGTAAAGCGGCATGTGCTTCATCTTTTACTGCAGGTAATTCTTCTTCATCGGTGGTGATGCGTTGTAATTCCTTGATAATCTCCTTCTCCTTCATTTCTGCCAATAAGCGGATCAGGGCAATTTGTACTACCGGATCTTTTTGCGTTGCCATGGAAGCAATCAAAGTCTTGCGAACGTCCTCTTGTTGATAGAATTTCCGTAGTGCATCCAGTGCTGCCAAACGGACATTGGAATTACTATCTTCATTCATGGCCTTTACCAATGCATTGATAATTTCATCATCGGTCTTCTCCATTTTATACGCTACGTTCGCCCCAAGCACACGCTGACTTGCCGACTGTTGGTTATCCAACATAGCCATCAGCATTAGTTTGGTTTGCTTTACTTCTTCTCGCATGTGAGCCAACTCAGTTTGCTGCTGGTTGATCAAAAAAACAATTCCTCCCCCCACAATCAAAAGCGTTACGGCAGCAGCAACGCGATAGAATGACGGTTGAAAGAAAATCGTTTTTGTTTCTTTGGCAGTTTTTAATTCATTCTTTAATACGGAATCAAATCCTGCCTTGAGTTTTGATGAAGGCTCAAACTTTGAGGACTTGTCTATCAACCGCATTACCTCTTTAAGCTGATCATATAGTTTGTACGTCTCTTCATTCTGAGTAAGCTCCTTTTCCACCAGGAGTTTGTCGGCTTCGGAAAGTTTTCCGTCTATATAATCAATAAGTAAGTCTTCTATTTTTTCCTTTTCCATAACTTCATCTTTAAATTTTCTCCAACTCAAAATAGTGTTCACGCAACTTCGCTATCGCACGGTGTACTTTTACTTTTATGTTGGCTACTGTTGTCTCCATAATAACAGCCACTTCTTCATATTTTAATTGTTGAAATCGGGTGAGTACCAGCACTTCGCGCTGCTCATCATCCAGCATAGCCAGTGAGCGATGAAGCATTTCTTCGCGCTCGTCCTGATATATACTGTCGTCCCTGTCGGGTACCATGTCACTCACTTTTTCAACATCTATAAAATTTGAGGACTTATTTTTATTGGCTTGATAATGATCTGAAAATACATTGCGCGACACTTGATAAATCCACGATTGAAATTTCAGCCCTTGCCGATAGCTTGTTCTGTATTTAATCAGTCGTAGAAAAACATTCTGCGTCAGATCTTCAGCCACGTCACGGTCCATTGTCATGCGCGCCAGGAAATTAAAAATACGTTTGTTATAGCGATCAAAAAGCAATGACATCTGTTGAAGATCACCGCCCTTTACGGCCTCCATTATGGCTTCATCTGTCATTAAATCTGTGCTTTTTATCACGTTTCGGATTAGTTACCGGAAGGTAGCAGAAAGGTTACAAATGGGTTTAAAGAATTTATATGAGCCAGTGAATAAGTTGAATTTAAAGAATAATCAGTTTTATGGTATACCATTGAGCAGATTGTGAGTACCTGGTTTTAGCGTTGATTTGAGTTAATGTTAAAGAGCAATTTATCGTTTTAAGTTTTCGCCCGACTCTCTACATTTATAGCAGAGGCGCGAAAGGCAAATTGTATTTTATATTGATATGGCATGCGCGCCTTTAAATACCTAAGTGATTAAGTCGCTTGTGGCGACTTAATCACTTAGGTATTTACTAAACTGTTAAGCCAATCCAGCGATTCGCTGGATTGGCTTAACAGTTTTTTCGAAGCGCGGTCTGCGCAAGGAGTGTGGAGCACATTAAGTATTCCGCGCTGATGCACAAACGGACTTACAAGCACTCAGCAAAGCATGAATAATTTTCTTAGTTGAAATGGATTACCTTCTAAAATTCGGAAGAGCGAGTTTGAATTTGATAGCCAATATCCGGATGAGGAAAATTAATATGATGGATACAATCAGATTGATATTACGTTCTATCCCAAACTGATGCATAACGAGATACACAATCGCACCGGTAAGACAAGCAGTAGCATAAATCTCTTTGCGGAATAAAACCGGTGTTTCATTCGTAAGAATATCGCGGATAACACCACCCATCACCGCGCTGAACATCCCCATGATCGCTGCAATTTCCGGACGCACCCCAAGGGAAAGAGATTTCTCAACGCCCAGGATAGTAAAGAATGAAATCCCTAGTGTATCGAACAGCACAAATGTTTTTCGCATTTGAATAAGGTATTTAAAGAATATATAGGCAATAATAACACCGATGAAAATAGCATAGAGAAAATTAATATCAGATACCCAAACGAGCGGATAGCTTCCTAAAATCATGTCGCGCAATGAGCCGCCTCCAATGGCCGTTACAAAACCCATGAAGCTTGCGCCAAAGAGATCATCGTGCCGATCGCGAATGGCTAGCGCACCCGATATGGCGAAAAAGAATGTTCCAAGAATTTCAAGGATGTATTGTAGTTCAGGCATAATTCAAAGATAAGCTAGAATTCTGTTTAATACTTTGTAGTATAGCCTGATGGAGTTCATGCATTGTGCTAGTCTCCGAATCTATTGACAGTATTCTTTTACTAATCCTTCTGCCTTTTTATTTCCCAATTCACTGGCCTTTATGAAATCGGAACAACTACTATCTTTTTGTCCGAGGTTAATTTTTGCAAAGGCCCGGTTAATGTAGGCATCAGCATATTCTTCATTGATTGCTATTGCTCTGTTATAATCAGCGATAGCTCCATTGTAATCCGATACTTTACTTTTTGCGATTCCACGGTTGTGATAGGCTTTTGCGTTATTGATATTAAACGATATCGCATTGCTATAATCAAAGATGGCTCCGCGATAGTCTTTCAGATCAATCTTTAAATTACCTCTGTTATTATAGGCATCATCGTACCGTGGATTAAGTTTGATGGCCCGATTATAGTCGATAAGTGCACCCCGATAGTCTTTGAGGGAATATTTCAAATTTCCACGGTTGAACCAGGCATGCACGTTACGTGGATTAAGTTGTATGGCTTTGTTAAAGTCGCCCATCGCGCCAGAGTAGTTTTGCAGTTTCGATTTTGCACCGCCTCGATTGCTATAAGTGTCTTCATTCCTTGGGTTAATTTTAAGTGCCATCGTATAATCTTCGATTGCACCTGTGTAATCCTGTAGCACATATTTTGTAATCCCTCTGTTGTAGTAGGATTTTTCATTATTAGGATTAGTGTTGATTGCTTTGTTATAATCTTCTAATGCGCCTGAATAATCATTGCTGTTAAATTTCTGCTCAGCATTGAAGAGGTAATCAACGGAAATTAGTTTATCGATTTCAGTATTATATTTTTCAGCGTTGAGTTGCTGTGCTTTTTCCTCGCCAGCACTTTTGTCTTTATTGCTATCTTCCAATTCTTTTTTAAGCCGATCTAATTCCTCGGTGGTGGTACTGAGTTGTTGCTTTAATTCTTCCAGCTCTTTTGTTTTTTTTCTGTCTTGGATTAGCTGTTTAAGCGACTCTTCCAGGCTCTTTTTATCAATTGTAATGGCGGCTTTCATCCAAAAGGTTTCCCCATCCCAGCGCTCTTCCAGCACTTTTAATTTTGTGATGCCCGCAGTCAGCGTTACAATATTTTCAACAAAATCCTGGGAGAATTCGCCACCAACATCCGTTGACTTTAGGAGTTGTTCATTCTCTACATATACTCCGATTTCATTTAAGAGCTCAGTCCGCAATTGATTGATGGCGATGGCGCGACAGGATACTTTGCTATCCATTTCGCTGGCTTTGTAGGTGTATTCTCGTTCAAATGTCTTTTCCTGTGCGGTGAGGGTTGAAGCAATGAAGACAAAAGAGAGTAGGGGGAGTATTCTCAATGAAGTATGCATAATGCTTTGAGTAGGTATCATAGATCAGTTCAAAGATCTTGCCACGAACAAGTAATTACAAGTCCTTCCGTATTAATTTTTGATTAGTCTGAAATGCGAACCGATCTGTGAGACTGAATCCGATTTTCCTGCAGATGCCGCTGATGAGAACATTAATTGGATAATCTATTCCATCTTTTCTACCCATGGCCACCCGAAGAAAATTAAAAGTAATCCGAAAGGGAACATGATAACGGGCAGGAAATTACGCCACATAGTGATTATCGCATCCTTGCTGTTTTCTGGATTATAATAGACAGTAACTTCACCTTTCGAGGGTAGGTTTGCTTCTGTAGTACCAGCTGAAGTTTTCGATACAACTTCAAATTGGTTTCCAGCCTTATCTATGTATGATGCTTTTTCAAATACATAAAACTCACCATCGTTGTCATATTCCTGTATTGTGTCAATTATTTTCCCGGACGTCTTCTCCCAAAAAAGCATGGGATGCAAATTTTTGTATACTACATGCAATGAGAAAATGGCAAGTCCCACTCCGGATAAAAGCATCACCGATCCAAAGATCGTAAACGAATAATACTTCTTGACTTTATTGACTCGGTTGCCCATATATCTATTGCTAAAATAAATAATAACATACAAACTCTGTAATGCGGGAGGATTTACCTAAAAAATGCAAAAATAACTACCAAAGTATTGCGCAGCCAAATAGCTGCGTGTATATTTGCAGTCAAATAACTGCATAATGAAATCGAGAAGAGATGTATTCCAGGCTATTGCGGACCCAACAAGACGCGCAATTCTCACATTGCTTGCGGTACAGGCATTAACACCAGGTGCCGTAGCCGATAATTTCAATTCATCGCGGCAAACAATTTCAAAACACATTCAAATACTTACGGAATGTGAATTGCTTCAGCAGGAGCAGAACGGCAGAGAAATTTATTACCTCATTAATGCAAAAAAAATGAAAGAGGTAGCTGATTTTATCGAACCTTTCCGCAAAATGTGGGATGAAAGGTTTAATAAATTGGAAGCCATCATGAAAAAATATTCGCTCGTGCCGGTACGGACGGGTAAGTCCAAAAAATAAAATTGTATGGAACGAAAAACAAAAATCAATGCCGAAGACGGCAAACAGGATTTAGTAATCACCAGGGAATTTGACTTGCCATTGGAGTTGCTTTTTAAAGCGTATGAAGAACCAGAAATTGTTGAGCAATGGATGGGAACAAAAGTGCTGAAGCTTGAAAACAAAAAGCACGGCAGTTATCAGTTTGAAACAACCGATCCTATGGGAAACAAACACGGTTTCAATGGGACAATCCATGCGTTTGTTCCAAACCAGAAAATCACCCGGACATTTGAAATGGAGAATAGTCCCTTCGCAGTTCAGCTTGAGTTCTTGGAATTTGAGCAGCTTACTGACGATACAAGCAAGCTCACAATGCATGTCATTTATAAATCAGGCACACTACGAGATCAAATGCTGAAGCTACCTTTTGCTCAAGGCATAAACATGGCACATAACCGAATACAAGACATCTTAAACAAATTAAAATAATTACATTATGACAAAGAGAAACCTGCCTGCCGGCAAGGCCGGTAAAATTATCTATTGGATTGCTACGCTCTGGCTTTCGCTCGGAATGGTAGTCACTGGAGGTGTACAATTAATTAAAATGAATGAGGAAGTCGATATGTTTAGCAAATTGGGCTATCCAATTTATTTACTAACCATATTGGGTGTTTGGAAAATGTTGGGGGTTGTAGCTGCACTTATTCCTAAATTTCCTTTGTTAAAGGAGTGGGCTTATGCAGGTTTCTTTTTTGCCATGTCGGGTGCGGTGTTTTCTCACTTTGCGGTTGGAGATGAGGCCATAGAATTTTTGGGACCATTGTTATTAATAGTTCTCACTGTGGTATCTTGGTATTTCAGACCTGATGATAGAAAAACCAGTTCAGTTAATTCGTAAATGAATAATGGATAAGGAAGTATGAGCAAAATAAAAAGCAACAAAAAGAAGTTGTCGTCTGAAGAACGGGAAGAACTTCTATTAGCATTAAGAGCTCGTTTTGAAAAAAACATGAGCCGCCATAAAGGTATTGAATGGGCGAAAGTAGAAGCAAAGTTAGATTCGCCAACGGGCGAAGGAAAACTGTGGTCGCTCAATGAAATGGAAAAAACGGGCGGTGAACCCGATGTTGTTGCTCATGATAAAAAGACGGGCGAATACATTTTTTATGATTGTTCAGCGGAGACTCCTAAAGACCGGAGAAGTATTTGTTACGACCACGAAGCGCTGGAGTCAAGGAAAGAGAACAAACCAAAGAATAGCGCTATCGGGATGGCAGGTAAAATGGGTATTGAAATCTTAACAGAAGAACAGTATCGGGAATTGCAAAAACTTGCAAAGTTTGATACGAAAACATCTAGCTGGATAAAAACACCATCCGAGATTAGAAAACTCGGTGGTGCTATCTTTTGTGATTACAGATACGACCGAGTCTTCATGTATCATAACGGTGCAGAATCATACTATGCCGTCAGAGGCTTTCGTGCTTCGCTAAGGGTGTAAAAAAATTACTATGACAAAGAGTGGCGTGAATCCTAAAGTTGATTTTTATTTCAACAAAGCCAAAGCATGGCAGAAAGAATTAGAGCAATTGAGAACCATCATTCTTGACTGTGAACTTACTGAAGAATTGAAATGGGGTTGTCCTTGTTACACGTTTGAGAAAAGTAACATCGTACTAATACATGTGTTTAAAGAATACTGTGCGCTTTTGTTTTTCAAAGGCGCTTTGTTGAAGGATGCTAAAAGTATTCTGGTACAACAAACAGAAAATGTTCAGGCAGCGCGCCAGATTCGGTTTACCAATGTGCGGGAAATAGTAAAGCTAAAGTCCGTCTTAAAAAAATACATCAACGAAGCCATTGAAGTAGAGGAAGCTGGTTTGAAAGTGCCTCTTAAAAAGGCAAATGAATTTAAGATTCCAGAAGAATTTCAAAAGAAGTTAGATAAAATGAGCACGTTGAAAACTGCTTTTTACGCATTGACCCCAGGAAGACAAAGAGGATACCTACTTTATTTTTCTGCACCCAAACAATTCAAAACACGTGAGTCGAGAATTGAGAAATACAGACAACACATTCTTGATGGAAAGGGATTAAATGATTAGAGCGTCCGGTAAGAAAAATTTCTTAGCACAATTATTTCCTATCGAGCGAGTTGTCCATTCTGCTCGATCATATAGTCTAATGCACTTGAGAAATAACTGACCTTTTACATTAAGTTACGTTAAGGTCAACAAACAAAAAATACTTAATCAGCTGAATCATGATCGCAAGTCACATCAAAACATCGGTGCGCAGTATCTCGCGCAATAAGCTGTTCTCCACCATCAACATCGTTGGCCTTGCCATTGGCATGTCGGTTGGCTTACTGTTGATTGCTTTCGCGCACGACTTGCTGTCGTATGATAAGTTCAACGAGAAGGGCAATCGCATTTATGGCATCACCTCGAATTCGAAGTTCAAACAAGGATACAGTAGTACCTTTGCTACAACTTCCGTGAAGACTGATAACCTAATAAAGGAAAAAGTTTCAGGTGTAGAAGAGATCACCATGATGCAGACCGAATTCGGTGGCGATGCACACATCAATGATAATGTTGTTCCGCTCAAGGGCTTTTATGCCGAGCCCTCGATGCTTCGGATCTTTACCTTGCCGATGTTGAAAGGTGATGCGGCTACTGCTCTAAGAGAACCTTATTCTATTGTATTGACGGAAACCTCAGCGAAAAAACTTTTCGGTACAGCCAATGCTTTCGGTCAAACCATTCACATCAATGAAGTGGATTATCAGGTCACCGGCATTTTAAAAGATGTTCCTTTCTTTTCTCATCTGCAATTCGAATCGCTTGTCTCGTTGAGTACAATTGAACCGCGAATCGCTAAGGATCATGACCTTCTGAGATGGGGAAATGTTTATCAGCGGAACTACGTGTATGTATTGCTCGAGGACAATATAAGTGCCTCCAGCATTCAGGCACAGCTCGATGCGATCTGTGCCGAAGAAAATAAAACAGACAAGGAAGCAGAGGTGCATCTCACGCTTCTTCCATTGCACGACATTATGTTAGGCGAAGACCTCGAGAACTCCATCCGACCCGTAATGCCGAAAATTGTATTGTGGATCATCGGTGGATTAGCGCTGGTAGTAATTCTGTCGGCTTGCTTCAACTACACCAACCTTTCAATTGCCCGATCGATGAGGCGTTATAAGGAAATTGGTTTACGCAAAGTGATCGGGGCGGGAAGGAGCCAGGTGCGTCAGCAATTTTTGGCCGAGGCCGTGATCGTTTCGCTTGTCGCTCTTCTTCTTTCTTTCGGAATGTTCCTGTTGCTCCGTCCGCAATTTATAAGCATCGCCCCAGAGCTTCTGAAAATGGTAAAGCTTGAAATAACATTGCCGATCGTGTTGCTGTTTATTGCGTTCTCTATGATGGTCGGTATCGTAGCCGGCATCTTACCCGCACTCTTCTTTGCGAAAGTCAACATCATGCATGCGCTGAGAGACATGTCTTCAGTAAAAGTTTTCAAAGGCATTAGCTTCAGACGCGCGCTGGTAGTTGTTCAATACACAATGACATTGATCTTCATTACCAGTACGGTCATCGCTTATGTTCAATATAAAAACATTCTCGCTTTCGATCTCGGTTTTAATACCGACAACATTCTCAACATCAGTCTGCAAAAAAATAAACCTGACGAGTTGATGAACAAGCTGAGGGCCATTCCCGAAGTGTCCGGAGTTTCGCAGTCACGGCTGCTCACCAGCGTAGGCAACGTGTGGGGTGGATTCCTGAAATATAAAAACCTCCGCGATTCCGCTGTCGTGTTGACCAATATAGTTGACGAGAATTATATATCCCTGCATGGTTATAAGCTGATCGCGGGTAAGAATTTTATCACAAGACCAGTAACGAAAGAGGCTACCAGTGAAGTGATCGTGAACGAAAAAACACTGAGGCAATTTGACATAGCCAATGGCGATCCGGAAAAAGCAATTGGTGAGGAGATACTTTTGAATACTAAAAAGCTTACGATCGTGGGCGTGATGAAGGACTTTCATTATTTAAAGCTTGACGAAAAAGTTCATCCGGTTGTGTTTACCTACCTCACACCCGATGCATTCCTCACAGCCGATTGGAGAGATGGCCTGGTGAATGTACGTGTTAATACAAGCGACCCGATGGAAACCATGGCAAAGATCCAGGAAGTATGGATGAGTGTTGATCCAGTTCATCCCTTCGAGGCTAAGTTTTATGACGACTCAATCGAGGAAGCCTACAGCGAACTCTCTGCGATGATAAAAGTGATCGCATTCCTTTCCTTCATTGCGATCTCGATTGCTTCATTAGGATTGTTGGGCATGGTAGTATTCACCACTGAAACCAGGCTCAAGGAGATCAGTATACGCAAGGTATTGGGGGCAAGCTCACCTAACCTGGTGTTGTTACTCAGTCGCAGTTTCGTGGTTCTGCTTGCGACATCGGCATTGATTGCCCTACCCATATCGTATTTCATCTTCGAACGTATGGTGCTCACTCGTTTTCCTTTCCACGAGTCCATTGGCATTGAGTTGTTTGTTGGATTGCTGGTGGTTCTTGCAATTGCGTTCATCATGATCGGATCGCAGACAATTAGGGCTGCTCAGAGTAACCCAGCGGAAATACTGAAGAGCGAATAGACAAAAGATGAAGTCAGCGGAACAATACCCTCAACGGTTTACTGCTAAGTAGTGATTTAACGAAGTCTTGATTTTATCAAATCAATTATTCTTGTACTTAGCAATGTCCAAAGCAACTCCCATATAGCTGTAGGTTAATGGCAACCTAAAAGAATACTAAGAGTTTTGACAACTAAAAAATCAAAGTATGGGTAATTATTACTTCGGGCAATTCAGAGGAATTGATCCTTTAAATTACTTGAGCTTGGTTGCCACCAAACATCACACTATCTCCTCTTCTTATTTTTTTTCTTCGTTGCGTTTCGATTTTGCCATTCACTTTGATCTCCTGGTTAATGCGGATTTTAGCTTCACCTCCAGTGCCTACCCAACCTAAAAGTTTAATCAGATTTTTAAGTTCGATGAACTCTTCATCTTCTTTCAATTTAAAATTCTCCATCACTTCCTATTTTATCACTTCACTAATCAAAATTACGGGAGTCGCGTTTGTATAATTCGGGAAGTCGGCTCTTATAGCCTCTCTGTTCGGAGCAATTGCCGCCTGATAATCACTCAGGTTCTTTATATAGAAAGTTCCAATTGCCATATAAGACAATGGCTGGTTAGGAATACCGCTGGTAAGTCCTTTTTCAATGGTATATTTTACCAAATTTGAACTCAGAAGTGCCGCTACCATCGGCATATGCTTCGTTTCATAATACTCCATGTTGAAGGTCTTGCCTTCTGCAAACGGGTACATGACGGATACTTTGATTAGTCCCTTTTCAGCGACAGGCGAATGTTGATTTTTAGGATCCGATTGCTTCTCCTGACTAAACGCAGCAAAACATGTAACCAGAAGTAGAGTGGATAGGATCAGTCTTAATTTCATGTGTGTTTTTTGTTATCGTATTAGATTGAATATAACTTTTAATTGAACATTTAGTAATCCAAATGTCTGGACAAGAAGTCTAATTGCCAAACGATAATTCATGTAGTTTGATAGCAACTCGAAGTGCCTACTTCCTGGCTCCCGAATTCCAAAGCGTCAGTCTGTGTTTAGAAATGAGTAACTTTGCAGCCGACCATTGATGCTATGCAAGATACTACAGCAACGACAGTTCAGTCTTTATTGGATTATTTTAATACGCTTATCCCACTTAATAAAGAAGAAAAGGAACTTGTTCGAGCGAAGTTTCATCCTCACCTTTTCTTAAAGAAGCAATTTGCTTTGCAACATGGTGCAGTATGCGAATACTTTGACTTCGTGGTGCGTGGTTGCCTTCGTTTATACAAAGTTGGTGATGATGGCGTTGTTCACATTCTTCAATTTGCTACTGAGAATCATTGGATATTTGATGTTGCAAGCTTTCACAAAAAAACGAAATCCAAATTTGACGTAGATGCCTTGGAGGATACCGTTGTGTTGCGGATAAATTACGATGAACTTATTAACCTGTATATGAAGGCGCCAAAGTTTGACCGAATTTTTCGCGTGCTGTTGGAAAACCATTTTATGCAACAACAAGAGCGAATAGGACAGCTATTTAGTTCTACAGCGGAAGAGCGTTATCAGTCCTTTATCGAAACCTATGCACATCTTCAAAACCGGCTATCTCAGGTACAAATAGCTGCCTATCTCGGAGTTACCCCTGAATTTCTCAGCCGAATTCGCGGCAGAATGGCGAAAAGAAACAAGTAGCCTTAAACTAGATCAATACTCTTTCTTAAACCAAGTCATTGGTAGACCCTGGCATGTTGATGTTCCTTTGTACTACAAATTCAACATCAACTAAAAGAAAGAGTATATGTCAACTCACTAGCCTTTTGATATTACTCAAAGATACTCAATTGGTTAGCGGGGAATAGTTCTTTGTCATTTTGTTGTATTGGTTTGTCGAACAGATTTTCGATGGGTGATTTGTCGAATACGTTAATACTTACCACTTGTAGTA
>JANODK010000180.1:0-3744 GCA_031412655.1 Chryseolinea sp. | reverse complement strand
AACACAAGAATAAAGGCACGTTCCACTGAGCATACCATCAGTGGACTATTATCCTGATTCAGCACGAGAACCCTTGTGTTCATGTTAGAAAGATAAAACCATTATCTCTACTAACAAAGGAGTTAAATAGATGTTTGGAGGGTAATATCAGTTACCGCTAACGGGTTACTGAAACCTTATAACCGAAAACCGGCAATTACTCGGCAAGGATTCTTCTGATGTGCCCGAACTGATGGGTGTAGATTTTGGTCTCTATATTAAGAATACCCTCTTCATTGAAATGATCGATGCGAACCCGGCCGGAAGCATGAATGATCTTGTCTTCATTCAACAAAACACCAACGTGAACAATTTTTCCCTCCGCATTTTTGAAGAATACCAAATCGCCTGGCTTGGCATCGTGATAGGATTTTACGGACTTACCTTGATTGGCCTGTTGCCAGGCATCGCGAAATAAACTATATCCACAAATCTTGAACACCATTTGGGTAAAGCCTGAACAATCAATACCAAACGGACCTTTACCTCCCCAAACATAGGGAGCGTTTATATATTTGATGGCCGTGTTTTTTAAAAACTCAAACTCGCGTTTTTGTCCTACATTTTTCGCTTCACCGTTAAACGCAAACTGTTCCTCCATCTTGAATAATTCCGAGCTTGAAATCGGAATCATGCTTCCCATTAAAATGACTTGTGGACTTTTGTGATAAAGAATGCTGGTTGTAATGTCTGTGGTAATTTTAAACTCGGCCTGGTCTAGGTAATCGAAGTAATCTTTTGAAATGGCATGATGTTGTTTCTCATCAATCCAACCTTCGTATTGATCGTAATGAATTTTAATTTTCAACCATTTTTTATCTGAGCTCTGTTGAGTCACTTCGTATTGATCGCCAAAAAGAAGTTGGGTTACCATCTCAACCTTTTCGGAAGGTTCAAGACGCACGGGCACCACACTGAGGCGGCATATTCCAAAATCAAAACTATTCATGAGGGGTCTTTTAAAATCGTTACTTCAGTTTTAACCGATGCATTTCTCGTTTGGCATCGCGTTCTTTAATGCTATCGCGTTTATCATGTGTCTTCTTACCTTTTGCAATGGCAATCTCCAATTTCGCCAACCCCCGGTCATTGATAAAAAGACGTGTCGGTATTAATGTAAGTCCCTTCTCTTCAATCTTGCCCTCTAGTTTATGTAACTCCGATCGCTTCAACAACAGTTTACGCTCACGCGTTCCTTCGTGATTGTAATGGGTGCCTTGCGCATACGGTGTGATGTTAATGCCTTTCACAAACAATTCATTGTTATTCAAGTAGCAATATCCATCCTGCAAATTCGCTTTGCCTTCACGAATGGATTTGATTTCTGTTCCCGTCAGTACCATTCCTGCTACGTACTTATCAAGCAATTCGTATTCAAATCCCGCCTGACGGTTTCGGATATTTATATTATTTGAAAATCGATCTTTAACCTTCATACCATTTTATTCTTACATCGAATCAACACTCTTCGAGAAGAGTTTATTGATTTTATCCTTCTTTAAAATTTTCTGACCTGTTTTGCCTGTGGCAATGACGCGGGCTCCCACCTTTGCTTCATACAAACATATCAATTCGTGTCCATTGATTTGATGTACTTCTGCTGAATATTTAATCTCCTCACCCACAAATGCCGGGCTTTTATGCTCAATGCTCAAAAACGTACCAATACCCTCCTCGTCTTCATCCCGCATGTCTAACACAAACTGACGGGTAGTCCATTCAACATCGCGCGCCAACGCGAAGGTAGCATATACATCATGTACTACTTCGCCATGAAAAGATGCCACATCTGTTTGCTGAACGATGTGTTTGTATTCTTTCTTATCTCCAATAGAAAAAATGTTCTTCATACACTAAACTTACAAAGGCATCCGAGCTAATGGTGTTACATCCAAATTACAAAATTCGCCTTTCAAAAATTTATAATGTGCTGCCATGGCAATCATTGCTGCATTGTCAGTGCTGTATTCAAAAGCTGGGATAAAAACATTCCAACCTTTTTGTTCTCCCAATGCTAAAAGATTTTTTCTCAAACCCGAGTTAGCCGAAACTCCACCAGCAATGGCAATCTCTTTTATACCAAGTTGTTCACTGGCTTGTGTCAATCGCGAAAGTAACATCTTCACTAAGTGATGTTGAAGACTGGCCGCAATGTCGTTTACATGTTCTTCTACGAATGCAGGATTTTTCTTTTTCTCATCGCGAAGAAAATAAAGAAAAGCAGTTTTAATTCCACTAAATGAAAAATCCAAACCCGGCATCATTGTATCCGGAAAAGAATACGCCATTGGGTTTCCCTGTTGAGCATATTTATCAATCAAGGGCCCACCCGGATAAGGTAGTCCCATAATTTTAGCGGCCTTATCAAAGGCCTCACCTACTGCATCATCTTTCGTCTGACCAATTACCTCCATGTCCAGGTAATCCCGAACCAAAACGATTTGGGTATGTCCACCACTTACGGTAAGGCATAAAAACGGAAAGTGTGGTTTGGGGTCATCAATAAAGTGAGCCAGAATATGGGCTTGCATGTGGTTTACTTCAATCATGGGTAAATTCAGTCCCATGGCCATGCCTTTTGCAAACGAAACCCCCACCAGTAAAGAGCCCATCAATCCGGGACCTCGGGTAAAAGCAATCGCGTTTAACTCCTGTTTAGAGACTCCCGAACTGGCCATGGCTTCGTCAACCACCGACACAATATTCTGCTGATGCGCACGTGAGGCGAGCTCAGGCACCACTCCACCGTATTTTTGGTGTATGGCCTGTGAGGCGATAATATTATTAAGTACCTTGGCGTTCCTTATGACAGCAGCAGATGTCTCATCGCACGAGGACTCAATAGCAAGTATAACGGGATGCATGGGTTGAAAAATGAACTTGCAAGTTACCAAAAATAGGATTCGAAAAATACTCGCGTATACCGTTGCCGGAATTCTATTCCTATTCATCTCCAGCTTTTTGATCATTCAAATGCCTCCGGTTCAAAATCGGTTAATTGATGGTTTTTTAAAAGAATTCTCCCAGATAACCGGATTCAAGGCCACGATCAAAAGTTTCAGAATGCTGTGGTTCGACCGGTTAGAGCTAGAAGATGTAGTCGTCTATGACCTGGCCAACAACAAAATGATCAGTGCCAAAAAAATCCTGATCAACTTTAAGGTGTCGCAGCTTTTCGAAAAAAATAATGTAAACATTGACGGTGTTTTTCTGGATAGCGCTCATGTGTTGCTCACCAAAATAAACGAGTCTGATACATCACGTGATTTAAACTTTAATGTCTTCATCGCCCGCATCAATGAACATTATGGTGCAAGTGGTGGTGGCGGTGGAAAAACGCCAAAGATTAATATTGGAGAAGCGATTCTGAGCCAAAGTGCTTTTAGTTACATCAACCAGGATCAAGACAGTATTAAAAATGGATTTGATTACAATCACTTCAAAATAAACATTGATGAAGGTCAACTCAAAGCTTTCATGTTGTTAGGTGACACGATTGAATTTGATGTACGCACTTTGTTGGCCGAAGATCAAGTCACCAAATTGAATGTAAAGCAATTCTCTTCGTTCTTTCGGATTTCACAAAAGGCATTGGAGCTTGAAGGTCTTAAGGCACTCATTGGTAAAAGTATCATTACCGATACCATCATCTTCAAGTACGATAGCCAGCGAGACCTGAATGATTTCGTTGAGAAAGTTACTGTC
>JANODK010000179.1:0-8064 GCA_031412655.1 Chryseolinea sp. | reverse complement strand
ATACTACAAGTGGTAAGTATTAACGTATTCGACAAATCACCCATCGAAAATCTGTTCGACAAACCAATACAACAAAATGACAAAGAACTATTCCCCGCTAACCAATTGAGTATCTTTGAGTAATATCAAAAGGCTAGTGATACAAGATCAAAACTGAATGTATCAACCGCTCATTGAAAGAACTGATCTTGGCCCCAGTTGATCTTTCCTATTTACAGAAATAGCTCGCGTTTGCGAGCCTGCCTGCCGGTAGGCAGGGAAGCTTTCAACGCTTCGTTGAAAATGCTGACGTGGCAATCCCCCACTACGAAGTGCAATAGTGGAGACAGTGGTACACTATACTAACTTCGTGGCAACCTTGTCTCGCTCGCGCGCATTTCATAGGATGGGGATCCGTTTGCATCAGAGTCCTCTTCGAGTTTAAGTTTACCCACAAAAATATTAAGTTGAATTGATTCCATGTTTGTATCCTTCGAGGAGAGATTGAAAATGTGCGTACCCTTTCCAGATTGTTTGCCAGCCGGGTAATCCTTTCTGTTTCATTCCTTGGTGCCCACCCATTCTGCCCAAGAGCAAGAGCCACCATAGTGTAGTTTCGGGCTTACAAAGTTGATGGTCGATTGGCTTCAAATATTTTCGAGCCAACTTTATTGCAAGCTTTTGTTCATCGTTATCAGGCATAATTTCTTCAAATGAATCTTCTTCGTGTTGTTTTGCAAAGTACCTGCTTCGTAATAGTTGTACAGCTGTCAGGGCAAGTAGTCCTATGCTGGTTGTGATTGTTTTACGAGAGTCGAATTGCCGCTTCTCAATGTTGCATCCAGTTTTATAACATTTGTGATAATCTTCAACCGTCCATCTTTTAGCGTATGTTTCTGCAATTACTTCGGCTTCTTTTATGGTGTGAATGGGTAAGTTGGTTAACAGAAACCATTCTGCCGCTTGCCCTTCCGCTACATTTTTCTCTTTCACCCATACACAACTTACATCTTGTTCAATACCTCTAAATCGAAAGTGTTGATAATGAATATCACAGTCCGCTTCATAAACATGTCCTTTTGTATTTCTTAAGTTTCTTTTAATCACAGCATTGTTCCGTGCAGAACGCATGGCATGGAACATTCTAAACTTTTCGACCTCTTCTTCTTTCCATCTCTGTTTGTGGCTTAGTCTGCTTCTGTCGTGACGTGCTCGTATAATGAAATACTGTTTATTTTGTTGACACTGATTGATCACCTCAACGATGTCGGCTTCCCTATCCATAATATGAATGAGGTCCCTGCCCGTTGATTTACTAAATGAAATCCCTGTGTTTACTCCCTCTAACCATTTGTTAGATTCCTTCTCTGTGATCTTTTTTTGGCGGAACAGTTTAGCCTTACCAAATTCATTTCGTTCACGATGGATTACTTGTTGATGTAACAACCCTAATGGAGTGCCTGAGTCGTCTAACAACAATCCATGATGTAATAAGAAACCGTTTGTGTGAAGTGCCTGAGTATATCCTAAATCCAAATTTCTGCTGCTAAAATCCGTTAGCATTGTATCTTGAATCAAGATCCAGGGAGCTTGGTTGGTTTGTTCTTTTGAATATTCTATCAGTCCCGCTTGATAGCCGGTAATAAACGTAGAGTGCGTTATGTTTTTATTATTGATCAATCTGTAAAAACCCTTTAGCTGGTGCTGGTCTTTAAATAAATGAGGAAAGCTTAAAGATGGATTAGAAGACTGAAGAACAGAAATAACCTGACGATAACGGAATTTCCTGTAGGAGTGATTAAAAGGTATCCCAGCAATTTGCAATGCAATACAACGCTCTCCATTTACCATGATGGTTTTGGACTATCAAGTTAATGGTTTTGTGGGTAAACTTAAATCTTCGAGTGACTCTGATCGGATGAATTCCTATTTGTTAACGAATTGTAAATAAAAGGAAATACCAGCCCAATGGTCGAATACTTTTTGAGACCAGTCGAATTTCAAAATACCCGATTCGATAATTAGTGAAATTGCCTGAAGTATAACCAATATAAAATCTGAAAAACATGAAACATCTAAGCATCGTATTGCTCATTGCTATTACTGCATCGCTCACGGCCTTTACCTTAAAAGACACTGGCTACAAAATTGACAGCCAAAAAAGTAAAATCACATGGGTGGGCAAAAAAGTTACAGGACAACATGCCGGCACCATCACTTTATCGGAAGGAACGCTTACATCAAAAGGAAAGAAAATTACCGGTGGCTCGTTTGCGATTGATATGACCTCGCTTAAAGATGAAGGAGCCAATACAAGACTCGAAGATCATTTAAAATCAGATGATTTTTTCTCAACCGAAAAACATCCGAAGGCAACTTTTGTCATCTCTACTATTGAATCAAAAGGTGTCGATCAATATGCCGTAAAAGGTAAGCTTACCATCAAAGGTATTACAAACGAAATTGAATTTCCGTCAACCATCCAGATCGCAAACGATCAAATAAGTGCAAAAGCTAAAATCGTTGTTGACCGTACAAAATATGACATCAAATTCCGTTCGGGTAATTTCTTCGAAAACTTAGGCGACAAAGCCATTGAAGACAATTTCGAATTGAATATTGAACTCGTAGGTAGCGTAGCTCCGTAATAAAATGAAGAAAAAGAATTTCGAATAACATGAAGGTGCACAACAATTACCAGTCCGTTATAAACACAAATAGAAAAGGAGCGACTTCGTTCCTTTTCTATTACCAATGCTTTTTGGCATTACAATTTGGTCTCAACTAGGCACACTCACCGCATTGGATGTTGAAGAAAAAAAGTGCAAACAATTTGAGATAGAGATTTTGGAGCCGGAGGAGTTTAGGGAGTATGTAAGGGAGAAAACGTTGGGTCGGTGTAAACCTACTTCATTTGGACATACTGTAATGTAAATGATGAAGACCAACGTGGTACTGGATTTTTTATATCTTCGAATATGAAAATACACTTACTATTTCCGTTTTACTTTCTTTCCTTTTCAATTCACGCCCAGTTTTTCAGTGGCGAACTTGTTTATGAGTACCAGATTATTGCGAAGAAAAAAGGACTCGATATTGACAGTATGATGACCGCGAGTTTGGGCACTCCAAAGACATACCTGATTACGAGCCAATATTACAAGACTATCTATTTTAAGGACGGTAGAACAAGTTATTCCTATACGTACCATGGTGATACTAAACGAATGTACGATGACTATGTAAATAAAGACTACGTTACCTTCCGGGACTCTCGTAAAGGAAACACATCCATGATTCGGTCAATTGTATATAAAGACAGCGTGAAGACCGTTGCAGGACATCGATGTTTCATGACCGAACGCATTTATGAAAACTATATTCAAAAAACGTATTACGCCACTGATCTGAGAATTGATGCTGAATCATTTAAAGATCACGAAGTAGGGAATTGGTATAATGAAATAAAGTTAGTCAATGGTGCCTTAAGCCTGATGAGCATAACCGAATATGCAACGCACACTGAAATACATTATGTATCTAAAATAATACCACGCGCGTTGAAACCGAAAGACTTTGAGATTCCCGCGAAGAAGATACTGGTTGCCTCATTCGAGGCACTCGATAAAGAAGTTGACGTAAAACCAATTTCGTTAGCTTCGGAAGCCTGCTTCCGAAAAAAATTTAGCGAAGTTACTTCTCAATCTAAGGACCGTTATACCAGTTATGTCGGCTTCATTGTTTCTGACGTTGGGAAGATAAGCCACATCGAGCCCTATGAGCAAGATGAGTTCGGGTATTATAAAATAGCGGTAGATATCATTTCAAATTGTGGTCTTGAATTTATACCCGGCCAGATCAAAGGTGAAAATGTAAGCTCATGGTTATATTTTCCGGTGAACTTTTGATGTGAGGATAGGTCCTACAGCAAGAACTCACTGGTTTCCAGATTGAAATTGCAGACCTGGAGGAATTTAGGAATTATGTGAGAGAAGAGAGTGGGCAGTGTAAGCTCGATTGATGCATAGTGTAAGCGGGACGCTTACAAGTATTGAGCACAAGCGGACGCTTGCGCTAGTTGGGGGTTGAACCAGTTATCAAATCTTAAAACTTAGACGTTTGAGAAGACTTAGACCAGACGGGTAATTTATATTATCTTGTTCCAGCTTAAATGTTGTCAACGATCTATGGAACAAAAGAAATACCAAAAGCAGAAAAACAAATCAATTGAACAGAAATCTCACACAATAGAACTTATACCAGTTCCTGATTTGACTATGGTAGTTTTAGAACATAGCACAGACGATCTACTGAAAATAGACCTTGATTGGCTTAACATAAAAGCAATACCACTACGGAGTAACGAATTTCGAAATTATTTTAAGGATGTTCAATCTGATTGGACTAAAGAACATTATGGTGATGTATTCGATAAAATGTTATTGGAATTTTGGGTTACCCAATCACTAACAGCTTTTGTTCCAATTGATACCTCTTTACCAATACCAGATTCAACTTTTCAGAAAGTAGAACAAATTCTGTTGTTAATGTTTCCAACTGATCTACAAATTATACGTTGGCATTATTTTTCAAAAAGTCTTACTGGAAAAGGCTTTGATTTAGGAAGTCGAAGAAGGGATAGTAAACCGCTTGAGTATTCGGTTGTGGGTGCAGAAACCCCTTTCAAATTTTTTCTTTTTGAATCTACAACTGAAGTATCTACTGTCAACGAGTTTATAAAATTGACCTATAACAGATTGCCCACATTAGAATGGATGCAAGTTGCGTTTCGTAGTTATATAAGTTGCTTTACACAAAAAGATGTTGAAATTAGATTTTTAACACTTTGTATTGCGTTAGAGTCTATTTGCGGAGCTGACACAGAAATATCATATCAAATTTCAAGAATGTGTGCAGTACTGAATTGTGAAACGATAGAAGGCGGCAACAACATATACAACAACGTCAAACGAATTTACGCTGCAAGATCAAAAGTTGTCCACGGTGAAAACTATCAAATCAAAGCTGAATACTATCGATACCTACTAGCTTTAACATCCAGGACTTTAATTGAATTAATATCTCTCAATATTCCTACAAAGGAAAAACTAAATGAGTTAGTTAAAGTCTTTGGGTTTCAAGACAGGAGTAAATTTTCATACGGATATAAACAGGTTGTATTCCTGCAATCACAAATGGATAAATTAAAAGAGGCACTACCAAAACCATAAGGGTCTCCCGACTTAGCGCGGAAGTTCCTGCTGTGACCTTTAAAAACTCAATATAAGGCATAACATTAAATGGAGGTTACTTCCATAATCAGCGGAATGAAAATATCAATAAATTCTTATTGATTACCCGTGGGCTTTCGATCAGATTGGATCAGGTGGGTCAAGGAATCTTTTTCAATGTAAAAAAGTAATTTGGATTTTGCAATAGGCGGTGCGTTATTGTTTGTAGTGTCCATGATTAAACAGTAATATTGAAAAGCACAAAAAAAATGGCACTCAACAATACCTTAAAAGCAAATCACCTTTTTCTTGTCCTCTTCACTGTAGTAATCTGGGGAATGAACTTTATTGCCATATACTTTGGCTTAAAAGGCTTTTCTCCATTTCTGCTCTCCACCCTTCGCTTTGCGCTTGCATCATTGCCCTGGGTCTTCTTTCTTCCAAGACCTAAAGCTCCTTTGAAGTATATCCTTGGCTATGGCATTTTTACCTTTGCCTTTCAATTCGGATTTCTTTTCAGCGGAATTTATCTTGGATTATCCCCTGGCCTTTCATCACTCGTGCTACAAGTGCAGGTATTTTTTTCGATGGCACTTGCAGCCATGTTCTTTAACGATAAACCCAATCTCTGGAAAATCATTGGATCATTAATATCCTTCATCTGTATCGGGATTGTAGCCATGAACGTTAACGCTGGCACTTCGTTCGTAGGACTGATCTTTACTTTGTTGGCTGCTTTTTCCTGGGCTGCTGGTAACATGTTTTCAAAAAAGGCGGATGCGCAGTCACCCCTCGCGCTGGTAGTGTGGGGTAATCTTGTGGCT
Source organism: Chryseolinea sp. (assembly GCA_031412655.1). GTDB lineage: Bacteria > Bacteroidota > Bacteroidia > Cytophagales > Cyclobacteriaceae > Chryseolinea. The sequence goes on along the minus strand of JANODK010000179.1, from coordinate 2,030 downwards.
CTCCCGTTCATGGTGGTGATGACGTTGGCGATTGATGGACCAACCTTGATCTGGAGTTCGATGCAACACGTTTCAATTCTCACCATCGTGGCCGTTGCTTACATCGTCTATGTTTCAACGCACGTTGGATATGGCGCGTGGGACGGACTATTAAACTCATACCCTACTGCTACGATTGTTCCTTTTACATTACTCATACCCATTGTTGGTTTCTTAGGCTCAGCACTATTTCTAGGAGAGGATTTGTCGTCATGGAAACTTGTCGCATCATTTTTTGTCATGGCAGGACTTGCGTTCAATCTTCTTGAGAGGCAGATTCGAACATTAACAAACAAGTTGCTGTACAATAAAGGCATTAGTAAATAAAACCCGCTGTGGTGCAAGGGGCCCCTTGTGCTTTACAAATTTTAATCTCCATCAAAGTCGCTCGAAGAGGACTTTGATGGAGATGTAATTAAATATCATCTACCTTCTCACCATCCTTTATAGGCGTTACCAACTTTCATTTAGTAACCTTCAAATCTTTGAAGTAGCCAATCGTTCCAATGTCGACATACAATCCAACGCCTCCGATTTTATGCTTGCCTAACATTTTATCTACTATGAAAGAAGAATACTTCATATCATTAATAAACATTTCGGCAGTTTCACCATTTACTTCAATTCTCATTTTAATCCATTCGTTTAGTGAAACGGGAGCAGATCCTTCATACGAGCCCGGTGGGTAACTCTTTCTTAGTGTATCAAATTTTGCATGTGGATAAGAAATGTACTGAACTGCGTGATTTCTGAATAATTGTTTGGCTGCTCTCCCTACTTTAGGTCTTACATAAATCGCCTCGAAGGCCGAGTCGTCTTCTTTAATTCTGAAATATATGCCAATGAATCCTGCAATACCGGCATACGGTGGCGGATCCTGAAGTTGACTATACATCTTCACTTCAATCGTGCCATTCTCAAAATCTTCCAGACCAACTAGACGGGCATAGTGATTTTCATCAACCGTCCCTTCGATATTATTGACATCAAAAGGAAGCGCTTTTAAATCCCTTTCTATTTTCAGCACTTCTTTTCCTTCGAACGTAATGATAGAGCCTGTAACGTTATGCAATTCAAAAATTTGTTTTCGAAGAGTAAGTGTCTGCTTCTGACCAAATGCAGCCATCGTGCAAACGAATAACAAAATCGACAATTGAAATTTTTTCATGGTTGAAAGTTGTTAAATGATTCGAATGAATAATTAAGCTGTTTGTTTCAATTCAGATTTAGTAACGGCTTTGCCAAGCGCACCAAACTCATGCAGCTCGCCAAAAACTTCCATCTTGATTGACTGATCGATTCCTCCGATCCGAACCGGATCAAATCCATTGTCTTTGATCAACGCTTCAACTGCGTCATTCACGCTCGTATCATCCGCAGCATAAAACAATACTTTGTTCGGGTTTTGGAAAGCCTCACCGGCCAGCGATCCGGCACCCAGTGAACCCAGTGCTTTGACAAGTTTTGCACCACTAGGTACAAGTCCTTTCAGAATTTGCCCAGCTGATTCGTCAGCACCAATAATTTTCTTAAACCCACCATTCCCGTCCGGTGCAATAGGATTTGACGGATCGATAATAATCTTGCCCTGAAGTTCAGTTGCATATTGTTTGAATAGCTCTTGAATCGTGCTGAACCAAACCGACATGATAACGATATCGGCTTCTTGAATAGCCGTTTTTACATCAGCAGGTTTTGCTAATGTGCCGAGCTGAGAAGCGAGCGTGTTCGCGTCTTCAATTTTATGACTGGCGAGAATTACCTCACGATTACCTTTAACAAGGTTCGAAGCAACGGCTTTGCCAATATTTCCTAAACCGATTACGGCTACTTTTGATTTGTTAGTTGACATCACTAGCCTTTTGATGTTCTATAAAATTGTTCTTTGAAGTCATTGATTGTATTGTAGTTACGAGGTTTTTGTGCCTAAGACGATTTGAAAAAAATCGATCTTAAAATTTTGTAATGTGTTGGATATAAACACTTTATGA
>JANODK010000178.1:0-8466 GCA_031412655.1 Chryseolinea sp. | reverse complement strand
ATACTACAAGTGGTAAGTATTAACGTATTCGACAAATCACCCATCGAAAATCTGTTCGACAAACCAATACAACAAAATGACAAAGAACTATTCCCCGCTAACCAATTGAGTATCTTTGAGTAATATCAAAAGGCTAGTGATTGACAGTACAGATTGATTCCTAATGTTACAATGCCACACATTTTTCCGACCTTTAACAATACACAACCGAAATTATTCTTCAATTCCATAAAATCAACTATGAAACACTCTAGAAGAACCTTTATTAAAAAGGCAGGTATTGCAACACTCGGTGCCCTTACCTTCACAGCAAAAAGCTACGCGAACATTTTAGGCGCAAATGATCGTGTACGGGTTGGTATTGTCGGATTTTCCGATCGCTTTAAAAGTTCGTTGCTACCCAGCTTTCTGAATCATCATACCGAATTGAACTTTGACATCGTTGCCGTTTCCGATCTCTGGAAAAAAAGAAGAGAAGAAGGGCAAGCCTACCTAAAAGAAAAATTGGGTCATGATATCAAAGGATGTGTGAACAATGATGAGTTATATAAATCCAAAGACATTGATGCTGTGATCATCAGCACAGCAGACTTTCAGCACGCATTGCATACCATTGAAGCCGTGAAAGCAGGTTGTGATACCTACACCGAAAAACCGTTTGCTGAAACAATGGAAGACAATCGTGCAGCGTTAAAGGCGGTGAAAGAATCAAAGAAGATTGTACAGATTGGTTCACAACGCAGAAGTGGAAATAATTATCATGCAGCCAATGACTTTATAAAGAGCGGAAAATTTGGAGACATTACAATGGTTGAATTGACGTGGAATGTAAATCAACCCGGAAGATGGAGAAGGCCTGCATTAGTTTCAGAACTACGTGAGCCAGACACCGATTGGAAACGCTTTTTAATGAATCGTCCTTTTGAAAATTTTGATCCACGAAAATATTTAGAGTTTAGATTGTTCTGGCCTTATTCATCTGGCATGCCTGGTCAGTGGATGAGTCACCAAATAGATACTGTGCATTGGTTCAGCGGACTAAAGCATCCGCGAAGCGCAGTTGCTAACGGAGGAGTTTACATGTGGAAAGACGGAAGAAAAAATTGGGACACTACTACTGTTGTTTTCGATTATGGACCAGAAGCCGACTCTACATCAGGCTTTCAGGTAACATTCACATCGCGCATGCATAATGGTGATGAGAACCCAGCTGAGATTTATTATTCCAATGGAGGCGAACTCAATCTTAACACCAACAAAGTTTCTCCGCGTGGAGGATTGGAAGAATGGGCTGCGAAAGCGATGAACATGAAAGCAAATCTTTTACCCACATTGGATATTAATGCATCAGCAGAAAAAGTGGTGGCCTCTGCAAATACTGGTGGTGATCCATTAACATCAGCGCACATGCGCAACTGGATGGAATGTGTACGCAGTCGTAAGCAACCGAACGCGCCTGTTGAAGCAGGTTACGCTCACGCCATTGCCAGTATCATGACTACTGCCGCTTCGCATACAGGCACAAAAGCAACCTTTGATGAAGCAACACAAGAAGTGATGGCAAATGGAAAAATATTTAAGTTTTAAACGATGAAACTATTTTGCGTTGTATCACTGATCTCCTTGAGCTTAACACTAACGGTATGTGCTCAAAAGAAAACCGATGGCTTCCGTTTAGCCGATAACATTGAAGGCAAACAGATTGAAGTTTTTTACAACGACAAATTATTAACAGCCTATTACTACGCTGACTCCATTAAGAAACCTATTCTCTTTCCCATCAATACACTTTCTGGTATTACCGTAACGCGTGGCTTCCCGATTGCTCCACGAGAAGGTGAGCCTGTTGATCATCCCCATCACAACGGCATGTGGTTAAATTATGAATCTGTAAACGGGTTGGATTTTTGGAATCACTCAATAGCAATTCCCTTCAAAGACCGATCACATTATGGAACCATTGTTCACGATGGTGTGGTAAAAACCGAAGCGAATAAAACAAATGCTACTTTGGAAGTTACTGCAAGATGGATTAATCACAATGAAAATATTTTACTGCGTGAGTCCACACGATATATCTTTTCTGTGGAAGGAGAAAATTTTATAATCGATCGCATTACAACGCTTGATGCATTAAATGAAGATGTGCATTTTAATGATGTTAAAGATGGCTTGTTTGCTATTCGCGTTGCACGTGAACTTCAGCATCGATCCGATCAAGCTGAAATTTTTATAGACTCAAAAGGAAATCCAACTACTGTACCTGCTATTAACAATAAAGATGTTAGTGGAGAATATTTAAGTAGCGAAGGATTGAAGGGAAATGCTGTTTGGGGAACGCGTGCGCGTTGGGTAAGTCTGGTCGGTATAATGGGCGATGAAATTGTTTCGATCACCATCATTGATCATCCCAAAAATGCTGGCTACCCCACATATTGGCATGCCCGTGGTTATGGATTATTTTCTGCCAACCCACTAGGGCAAAAAGTTTTCAGTGAAGGTAAAGAGAAACTCAACTTTATGTTGAAGAAGGATGAGTCCGTAACGCTTCGATATCGTGTTGTAATACGATCGGGTAGTGAACTCGCTGCTTCGGAAATTGAAAGTCTGACAAAAGGTTTTGAAAAATAATTGGTCAATCGCTAGAATAAGAAAGGCCACTTCATCAGTGGCCTTTCTTATTCTAAAATTATGCTCTCTTATCGTTGAATCATAATCTTCTTTGTGAAACTGTTCTCTCCCGATTTCACTCGCACATAATAAATTCCAACCGACAGATCAGAAACTGAAATGACATTTTCATTTTTTGTAAGCGAATTTCTTTTCACCCGTTGACCTTGATTGTTCAAAATCGAAACTTCGAGTTCGTTGCTAAAGTTATCCGGAACATTAATCAAAAGTTTATCCTGATTAACCGGATTTGGATAAACTCTTAATCCGTTCATAGCATTTAGTTCAGTTCCAGTTACAAGACCAACATCATGCGTAACTACATCCTGGCATCCATTATCTGACGTAACGGTAAGTGTTACAATATAATTTCCAAAATCTGCATATTCATGAGAAGGGTTCTGTTCTGTGCTTGTGTTTCCATCATCAAATTCCCAAAACCAGGAAACGGCATCGGTGCTTTCATCTGTGAAAGTAATTAATTCATCCGGGAGCAATTCTCCAATGTGTGTGAACGCGGCCGTTGGTAATGGATTTAAACTTATTGATACAGCATCGGATAGCGATTCGCAGCTTAGCGTATTATCCTTTACATTAACGGTGTAGTCACCCGATGTTGATACAACAATAGACTGAGTCGTTTCTGTTGTGCTCCATAAATACTCATCTGCTTCCTTCGCTTGTAAGGTAATCGTTTCTCCTTCGCAAAGTGTTAATCCTCGTGAGGCGGTGATCTCTGGTTTTGCTTTTATAATTACAGCTGCGGGAGTACGAACACTTTCATATGAATTCGATGCATTGGAAACGTAGAATGTAGTGTCGCTAAATAAACTAGAAGTCGTGAGCGAAGGTCCTGAATAAAATGGCTCACCTCCGGTAAAATCATGATACCAATTGTATGAAGATGCGCCAGAGGCTGTTAAGGTTGTCGTTTCTCCATAGCATATTTCCAATGTATCTATCACAGGAACATCGGCCTTCAAAGTAAAATTATAAAGTGAGTCAGCATACTTTGCTGAATTCACCAACTCTGCATACGTACTTGCGCCATGAAGGGCAAAGGCAATGGTAATTTCTTCACCAGCGCCAATATCGTAAGGCCCTGATGACACAACATGACTTACATCGTTTCCGCTGGTTATATCTCCTGCATCTGTTTTACCTAATCCACTTGAAATACTGGTAAACTTTTCTGCATCCGTGTAGCCATCATAAATACCTAATGGATTGTTCTCTATTTCATTATCATTGTCGATGGCATAATACTGAGCATCACCCGTTAGAGATTGAATACCTGACTGCGGAAGATTCGATGCTTGCGCTGGGTATATATATCCCAACTTTACATCATTGTTCCATCCGGCTCTGTCACCACCACCATTCAATGAAATATCCCAATCAGCAAAAATTCCGAAATAAAAACCGTTGAGTGGATTGACCGTTGTATTCCTTACCTTATACTCTAATATGATGAGATTGTTGTATGGTGCATTTTTCCAGACTAAACTTTGGTAAGACACTTGCAAAGATTCCGATCCTGCTGTTGCTTTATTCCTAAATGAACCAGAAACTTCAGAGAAAGATCTTGCACCGGGAGTTGTCTTTATGATTTTTGCTGCCGTAGTAAAATCCTGATCAAATAAATTATTAATACCTCTAACCGAATTGAAAAGATCAGAAGAAGAGGTTCCCATAATCAATCCCATCTCGTAAAGAATGCTCTCATCATTATACACAAATCCGGAACCGTTGGATGAATTCTGTGTGTCTTCATACCCCATTCGTCCATTTGATGACAACGTAGTGGTTATGTTATTTTCATTAATGTCAATATAGGACGGGATAACAAAACTAATGGTCTGTAAATCGGCATACGCTCCATCCTTAAAAGTGAGCAACACCTCAATAGGAGTATTTAATGGCGTTGTTGATTTAAGGGTAACAACAAAGGGATCTAATGTATTCCGCACCACAGTATTCTCCGGAATGATTCCCGGACGAATCGTATTTTTTGTAATTGTTAAAAATGAAGAGGTCGTTGAAATGGTAATTTCCAATCCACTACTGGTGCTCTTCAAATAATTTGTAAAGTCAAAATAAAGATTGGCGGTCTGTCCCGGATCAGGAGGATTACCATCATCCTTCACCAACAACGGTCGACTAGCACGTATTGATGGGCTTTCTAAGGTAAGTGCGTTTTTAATATCTAATCTTCCTCTTCCTAATTTATTTGTATACTTAGCAGCACTCTTCGTATACACAATCGGATCGGCAGAAACACGAAGCAGTTCACCCACTTGAAGTGGCGTGTACGTTGGGAACGCTGACCAAACCAATGCAGCCGCTCCTGAAACAATAGGTGCAGAAAATGACGTGCCCGATTCACTTTCATATACATCATTAAATCCTGTTGTGAAAGTATTTACTCCTGGTGCTGTTATATCAATGTTTTTTCCGTAGGTAGTAAAAGTTGCTGCTTTGTCATTGCTATCAGAACCCGCTACAGAAAGAACGTAATCATATGATGCAGGATACAGTGGATTACTAGTGCCGTCATTCCCTGAAGATGCAACTACAAGGCATCCAAGATCAAGTGTTACATATGAAATAATATCTTGATAAACTGCACTTGCATTATTTCCTCCCCACGAACAGTTTATAATTTTCGCACCATGTGTTGCTACATATAAAATGCCCTGATACAAATTGGATGAATATGATCTTGATGTTGTCGGTTGGTTATCTGCATAGTGCTTTGTAAAAAGTAATTTTGTTTTGTACCCAACACCTGAAATACCAATCCCATTATCCGTTGCTGCGGATGCGCATCCGGCTGCCCACGTTCCATGACTATGGTTACCTCCCTTTGTAATTGAGGCATTATTATCTCCAAGAAAATCAGGTTGACTAATGAGCAATGTATCGGCTCCAGAAAAATCCCAGCCTTTGTTGTTGTCTATGTATCCGTCACTGTCATTATCAATACCATCAATTGGATCGGCTGTATTAATAAAAAGTTGAGATGCTAAATCCGGGTGATCCAAATCTCCACCAGAGTCAACCATTCCAATCACCATTGATTCATCTCCCTGAGTAATGTCCCAGGCATCAAACGCTTTTATAAGTGTTAAATAATATTGACTTCCTTTTTGTGGATCGTTTGGTGTAAACATCGCCTTGCTTGTATAAGCCGGCTCGATCACTTCAAAATAGCCCGTGGCATAGAGTTCGTTAATGTAATCTTCAATAGGAAGTTGAGAGTCAAAACGAATTTGATAATAACGTGTGATGTCAATATTCACTTTCCGTGGGCCACTACGCGCAGCGCTGTTGCGAGTTGATTTAGGATTAATCAGCGGCTGAGCCGAGTGCATATTGATTTTGGCGAGGGCTTTTCCGGATACACTCGAAGATGATTCAAAGAGTGATTTGTGTTTCTCTTTCAACTTTACCCAAACCACGCCCTGCTCATAGTCTTGAGTTTTAGCCGTTGCAGGAAGCTTAAATTTTTGAACTGGTTTCTTTCCTTGTGAAAATCCTGAAAAGGTAATGAGTAATAAAAGAGTGAATAAAATTTTGAATGGTCTCATAAACAGGTCGTAATAAAAAAATGATAGGTCTCAAAATCAAAGGTAATTCGAGAATGGAATTCTAAATCATACCGCGTGATTTTAATTCCAAATATTTATTGATGGTATTAATGGTGAGTTGTTCGGGCGAGGTAAGCAGTGCCTGGATGCCATGTTTAGCCAATTCTTTTACGATGAGTTTTTTGTCGTCACTAAACTTTTCCGCAATTGCCTTAATATAGATGGATTTTAGATCAGGTGCTGGTTTGGTAAGCAGCGACTTCATTTCAGTATTCTCAAAGAAAATAACAACCAGCAAATGTTGCTTGGCCAGGCTTTTCAAAAAGGTAAGTTGACGGTGCAACCCATAAATGGATTCGAAATTAGTGAACAGCAACAACAAACTGAGTTGCGTAATTTTTCTTCTCACGTGTGTCTAAAGTGCAGAAAAGTCAGGTTCGTGATAGGCTGCCTTTTTATTGTATAACACTATCAGGATATTGTGTACGGGCAAACGAAAGATCATCGGTTAGTTGAATAAAATTTCCGCTACCGTATCCGGCTGTGGCGTGCCACTGTTTAGTTTGTTCTCAAACTCCAGCCAACGCTTTTGGTTCAACTTCACAAAGGCAGCTTCTCGCATGCAAGATGTTTATAGTTTGGAAACTTCAATCACTTTATTCCACACCCGGAAAAGATTCTTGGAACAAATCTTTCCAACGTCTTCCGGAGAATATCCACGCTTCAACAATTCGGCAATCAGGTTGGGGTATTGGGAAACATCTTTCAATCCCAGTGGAAGGCTATCGCCAACACCATCATAGTCAGAACCAATGCCTACATGATCAATGCCTGCAAGTTTTACTACATGATCAATATGATCTGCTACGCGTACAACATCCGAGTAAAGTTCTTTATGTCGCTTACCAAATTGCTCGATGATGCTTTCTGCCTCAGCATCTGCTGATGTTAATTTCTTCTCCGATAAAATTTTATTAAGTGAATCACGGAGTGCTGTGTTTATCCGTGCAGCAGAATCCAGAAACGAAGCGCCAAAATTAATTTGAATAACGCCACCATTTTTTCCCAATGCTTTGATCATATCGTCTGACATGTTGCGTTGGAATCCGGGTGTGTAAAAGCGACACGAAGAGTGAGATGCTATCACAGGAACCTTCGTCATTTTAATTACATCATAAAATGCACTATCACTAACGTGCGATATGTCCACCATAATTCCAACCCTGTTCATTTCGGCTACTACTTTTTCTCCGAAACGACTTAAGCCATTCCATGTGTTTAATGAATCGTATGACGAATCACAAATCTGATTGTCTTTGCCATGCGTAAGGGTAACGTAGCGAATACCACGATCATAAAAATATTTTACGTTCGCTAAGTCATTGCCAATCGGTGCACCGTTCTCCATTCCCATGGGCAATGAAATTTTTCCGGCTTTCGAATTGTCTTCGATTTGTTGTGGTGTAATGGCTACTGAAAACTTATCCGGATGAGCATCGGCTATTCCATTGATCATGTTTATTAAAGAGTCTGCTAACTCCTTCCCAAAATCAGGATTCTTTTGATAGGATGATGGAATATAGATTGACATGAACGGTGCATCGAGTCCACCTTTTTTTGCCCGTTCAAAATCAAAATCTCCTTCGTTTGTGCTGATCGGAATACCCAGATATTCTTTCTCTAATCGAAAGTGTTTTACTTTTAAGCGATAAGGTAAATCCACATGGCTATCGGTAATAATGTATGCTTGCGCCAACGAGTCTGCCACGCGATGCAAGTCAGCATCCGACATTTTACTATAGTTACGCGATGACTTTAAAGAAGAACAGCCAGACATTAGCATTACAATAGCTATAAACGTAAATCGGGAAGCCAATAGGTTTCGTAATGTTAATTGCATTATTTTGAGAGCAGATTAGGGTTCAAGTATAGCAAAAATAAGTCATCATTATGATGTATACCGTTCGTGTTCACACTACACAAAATGTTGTTATTGATTATCCGCTTGCCGGACTTGGCGACAGGATACTAGCTGTTCTTATTGAGGCGCTTATTCTTGCTGCTTATGCTGGACTCTGCTGGCTTGCCTTCGATCGGTTGGAACTCGAGACCGATTGGATAAACATGCTCGTTATTTACATTCCATACCTCCTCTATCATTTATTGTTTGAAATTTTCATGGACGGCAAACTGGTTCATACACATG
>JANODK010000177.1:0-9603 GCA_031412655.1 Chryseolinea sp. | reverse complement strand
CTTGCCAACAAACCTCCGGAACAGGTACGAATACACTAATAAGGAAAGTGTCATTTTACCTCCGATACTTGATGCTAAGATAATCACGTTCATGTTCTTCTTTTTAAATTATATTTATGTTGCCTCCGAAGGAGAGGGATGCCAACTGATTTGGTTTGGTTTACAAGTTGAAAATCAAAAGCCTCTGGTAGTGCTACCGGAGCGCTGATGTTTTGGATGATGAATGGCATCACCCTCCTCGGTCACTCTCCTGAGGATAGGTGACTATGGAGTTAAGTTTCTTATTCTAACACTCTGCGTGAAGCTTGTGGCGTGAAGCGTGTAGCCGTAATAATGTAAATGTAGAATTAATGAACCACCACTTTCTTCCAACCTACAACCTCATACATTGAACCATTGTAGTTCCCTTCTTTTTTAACCTTACCTTTTTTGCCATCCCAAATCAAATTGATTCTATTGAAGACTCCACGTTCATAACCAAAGTTATCAGCATTGTCTTCAAACAGTTTTGCAGCAGTGGGCTTGCTACCAAACACATGGCAGGTAATCTTAAATGGTATTTTGCTGTCTGTAAAATTTACAGGCTCTGCTAATGGCAAAATAGTTCCTTCTTTAACAAAGAGCGGAAGTTGATCAGGATTGTATTGAATGGAAATAAATTGTTTACCCATATATTGCTTGTGCGAATTGAAATCAATCCAGTTTCCTTCGGGAAGATAAACGTTACGAACCGTTACGCTGTCAATAAAAGGCGCGGCCAAAAGATTTTCTCCAATTAAATACTGATCGTCAATGGTGTGAACTACTGAATCCTGTGGGTAATCTACTACCAATGCTCTAAAAGGAGGAATACCGTTGAAGTGATACTCTGCATACGCATTATATAAATAAGGAATAAGGCTCATGCGAAGTCGGAAAAGACCACGTACGGTTTGCTCCAACTGCTTTGCTTGAGGCAAAAATTCTCCTGCAATATTTTTATCATAATCGTATTGCAACCAAGGCGGATGTTTTAGATACCATGCGTTAATCAGAATTTGAGAAGACATGATACCGGTTTGAATTCGTTTAATCAGCTCGCTTTCTGAATGTGCTTCTCGTATTTCAGGCGACCATTGAAGACCCGAAAAACCTGCATTCAAAATCATTCGCACAAAGTCAGCATGTTTGTACATATCAGAATACAGAACAGCCGGATATGACGATGCCAATGCACCCATCGATCTAACATCTAAAAGGGTGCGCTTGTCATTTTTATGATAGACATCAAATAAAGTTTTGACATAAAGTTGTCCGAAAAGCTGATGATAACGCTCGCCATCAATACCCGATGGAAATTCTGAAATTTCAGGAATACCCCAGCTTGCATTTGCTTCGGCATAGTTTGCGTTATCGCACTCATCCAGTTTAAAGGCTGAGATGCCTCGATCAATAAAATTGGTTTTGTGATATGAGCCGAAAATATTTCTCGTTTCAGGAAGCGTGAAATCAGGAACGAGGCCTTTCCATACAAGATAATTACCTGAATACTTTTTTAAGTCTTTAAAAATGGGTGAAGTGGGGTAAACATACGCGTGCTCCCAGAGATTAAGTCGGTAATGAAGACTTTGCATTTTTGCAATAAACCTATCGGGATTAGAAAATCGCTCTTTGTTCCAAACATAACTACACGAGTACGCAACGGTTTGCCACCCAGACTCCAATCCGTACATATCGCAGGGAATATTATTATTTCGGAGATATTCAGCAATAGAGTAAGAGTCTTGTTCCGTAAACGCAGTCATGCCTCTATACTTTATACCAAGTCCCCATACCGGTGGTATTGCACCGCCTCCTGCAAATAGGTTGTAACGCCTGATAACATCTTTAACGGTTGGCCCTTCAAAAATATAAATTTCAATTCCATCTGATCCCGGGATATCAATGGCCATGTATTCAGAAGATTTTTCAAGCGGTTTATACAAATCCAAGATAGATGTGCCGGGAGTACTGATCGAATCGCCAGATAACTTTTCAACATCTTCAATTTTAAAATGAGTTCCACAATAAAACACAGGATACCGTGCGGTGTTTATCAAAACACCATATCCGTTTGTTGATATATAAAACGGAACCGGGGCATGTGAAAAACCTACATTACCAATGCTCCAACTATTGGTTACTAAATGCTTTCGTAAACCACGTTGTTGAAAACTTTTATCTTGCAAGCCAAATCCATACAGATTCTCTTCTGCATCTAATGGTAATTCTACTTTGCAACTCTGACCCTTCAACGCTATTGATATTTTTGTTGAGTCAAGCGGAAAACCTGTTGACGGTAATCCTTCTTTCATTGCTTTCAACAAGGGTTGAGCTGGGGCATATTTTGTAGGGGTAAATGGATCTGGTTGTCCAAAGGTTATTTTCCAAACCCCGGGTGCTACTTGTGTTCGTTGCTGTGCAAAACTTTGAACGTTTAAAATCAAAATGAAAATAACCAGAATACTATTCCTCAGTGACATGCTTGCTATATTAAAAGATTATTGATTTACTATCGCATTAACAGAGTTGACCAAATCGTCATTAAACATCTCTGCTTTGATAGTAGGATTGACAAGTTGCAAATACCAGATAACCGGATAGTGAAGACTCTCGCCCGGTTTTAAAACTGAATAGGTTCCATGGTTTTCCAATTCAATATAGCTATGATATTCACTTGCGAATATTTCCACTTCCCCTTGTCCGGGAGCAACTTCATTTTGTTTAATGTCGGGAAAACTTTTTACGAAAAGCAAACCATTATTGATGTGTGCCAGCCAGCCTAGTCTTCCTCCTTGAAAAAGTTTCTGGTCTGATGTAAGCAACGCTTCGTTAAACTTGAACCAGGTTACGCCACGTTTCGTAAAGGTTGATTTTAAATTAGATAAAGGCTGTTGCAAAAGTGAATCAACCGGAAAAAAACTAATGCCACCCGAAGGTACCCGAGTTACTTCCCAAGGCCCAACCGAAAGAGATTGGTCTGAAATATTGGTAATGGTGTACTGGATCATCAATGCATTCTTTCGATCATCGATACTAAATGATTTAGAAAATTTAAGTCCTGTGAGTTGATCAGGATAACTTGTAAGAATGAGTGTATCGCCTTGAACAGAAGACGCATACGCCATTCTATCTAATACAGAAGATGGAGGCCAGGGCCAATTTTGAGGGGATGGCCATAAAGTCGATCCATAATTCTCTTTATTTACAGTTTTTTGCAAAAGAATATCAAGGTCGCCCAATTTAAAGGAAGTAATTCGCCCTCCTACGTTCGGATCAACTTCAACCTTCAAATCATTTGAGCTAAGAACATATTTGCCGTTTGAGAAATGTATGGGTGAATCAGATTCTTGTTCGCAGCCGAAAAAGAAAAATAAACAAATACCTAAACTGACTTTAAAAACGTCTTTTATCACACCTTTTTTTTAACTCTACAATAATCATGGTTTGCCGCTCTAAAGACTTTTCATAAAGTACAAAAGACTATTCCTATAGTCCAAATCATCGAATTTTGAGTTTTCAATCGAATTAACTCCTATATTTATCGAGTGTGGTATTACTTAATTAATATGGGAGTAAGAGGTAGCAGAGTTCTATTTGTAACGCTATTAATATTGATATTTTCTCCGAAAATACAGGCTCAAAATGAGAATCTGGAGTTTGAATATTTAACAATAAATGAGGGTCTATCTTCCAATACGATCCGCTATATATTTAAGGACAGTGAGGGACTAATGTGGTTTGGTACTGACAAAGGGCTCAACAAGTACAATGGCAGAACCATAGAGAAATTCAATCACATATCAGGCGATTCAACTTCTTTACTGGATGGTAAAATTGTAAGTGTTTTTGAAGACCATGCCGAACGTCTTTGGGTAGGAACAGCCCTTGGTCTAAATCTCTTTGACAAGAAAAAAAACAATGTTCACTCTATTCCGTTGCCATCCGAAAATTCGGTGGAAAGAAATGAATTTATTGGAATAGTTGAGAATGAATCAAATTCAATTTTCATAGTTTCAGAATCAGTCCTCTATGAATTTGACTATCAAACTGGTTTCAAAAAACTTTTTAGCTCAACGGATCTAAATTCTTTTACACATATACAAAGCTATGCATATTTTGACGGTTCACTTTACCTGGGCACGTGGTCGGGTCATTTGTTTCAATATTCCGTCAAACAAAATAAAATGATGGAGATAGCGCTTAACTCAATTGACGGTTTCGCCTTTCAACCCCTTTATAATCTTTATGCAGACAATGGTTCTCTGCTTGTAAGCTTAGGCGGAAAAGGTGTATATAAGTCTGTCACGGATGAGTTAACTTTATTTAAACAAGTATTTGCAGGATCAAGAGAAGGATCAAACAAAGTAACCACCATTCGAAAAGATAACTTGAATAATTATTTATTGGCAACCGAATATGGGTTTTATAAACTGGATGAAAATTTTGATCCTCTTTATACTTATAGTAATATCTTTGAAAACACCAGTACAAATAATAACCATTGCACCTTTGTGTATCCTGATAACACCAATATTGTTTGGATTGGAACGAGAAATGGAGGCATCAATAAATATGATCCGAATAAACTTAAGTTTAGGAGCTCGTTCGAATCAATTAACACATCGAAAAATGAAAAGGACAGGGCGGTAAAATGTTTTCTTCATGATAACGATGGTAATATTTGGATCGGTGGCGATTTTGGACTTAAGCAATTTTCAAGCGATGAGCACCTCGTTAAATCCTGGTCACTGGAAGATATCTATAAAGATATAAACGTGAACGGAGGCGTTGCATCTATTCAAGAGGCAGGCGATGGAAGTTTTTGGATTGGCAACTGGGGAGGCGGACTAAGTCTTTTTAATCCTAAAACAGGAGTTAATAAGCGATTTAATGTGCTATTGAAAAGTAAAACGGCAAACGGAAATTGCATCCTTAACATTTTAAAAACGGACGAAGTACTTTTTCTGTTTACGTTTGATGGCATTGCAAAGTTCCATACCAAAACTTTGGAAGTAGATTGGATTAGGCACGATAACTCTGATTTATTAAGCCTAAGTCATAGTTCAGCAGTAAAGTATTGCGTAGATGCAAAGGGACACATTTGGATCGGCACAGAAAACGGGCTCAACCGATTTAATCCTAAATCAAAAAAAATAGTAAAGTATTTTCATGAACCGAATAATACCAATAGCATAGCAAGCAATTTTATTTATAGTTTGTTACATGATTCAAATGGCAATATCTGGATCGGCACATCAAACGGTCTAAGTGTATTTGACTCCAATACAAATCGTTTTACGCAAAATGTTCTGGCGGACGTAAGCGACCAAAAAGTTTATTCAATCCAAGAAGACAACCAAAATTCGATCTGGATATCAAATGGACTCGGTCTGGTAAAATTTGATATCAAAAGCGGAGAATCTAAATACTATAACGAGAATGATGGTGTAAGCAAAGGATTGGAATACAGCTACAAGGATGCAAATGGGAAGCTCTATTTTGGAGGAGTAAATGGTATAACTTCTTTTAACCCGGAAAATATTATAAACAATCAGCTTATTCCCAGAGTAATCTTATCCCAATTCAAACTCTTCAATAAAGTTATTAACAACAAAACGGGAGACGTTCTAAAGGAAGATATTTCGTACACGGATGAAATTCACCTAAAGCATAATCAATCGTCCTTTTCATTCGAATTCAGTTCCTTAAACTATACATTACCTGAAAAGAATAAATTCAAATACATACTCAAAGAATTTGATACCGACTGGACATATGCCAGTATTGAAGAGCAGGCTACCTATACCAATGTACCGCCTGGGAATTATACTTTTATGGTGGTGGGTTCTAACAACGATGGCATTTGGAATACTGAAGGCGCTAAAGTTTCCATCATAATTCATTCCCCATGGTACTGGAACATTTGGTCTAAACTTCTGTATATCATTATTTTTCTGGTAACCATATTTCTATTCTATCGCTTTTTACTTTACCGCCAAACGATAACACATGAACTTGAACTTGAGCGAATCGCCAGGCATCAGGAAGAGGAAATATTTCAGGAGAGGTTTAATTTTTTTACCAATGTGTCGCATCAGAT
Organism: Chryseolinea sp.; assembly: GCA_031412655.1. Classification (GTDB taxonomy): domain Bacteria; phylum Bacteroidota; class Bacteroidia; order Cytophagales; family Cyclobacteriaceae; genus Chryseolinea. Next base: position 3,482 of record JANODK010000177.1, on the reverse strand, counting down.
TCGTACACCGTTGACGTTGATCTCAGGTTCAGTCGAGCAAATTACAGATGAACTAAAGAATAACCCGCTAGTTTTAAAACGGTTGGAAACTGTTAACCGAAACACGCTTAAGCTTTTGAATTTAGTAAACCAACTCATCGACTTCAAACGATTCGAGACTGAAAAATCGCCTCAGTTATCAAAAGTCAATATTGTGGAGACGTTGAAAGAGCTTCATCTTAACTATTCCGATATAGCGCAGAATAAGAAAATCGAATTTCTTCTGACTACAAATATTGATTCACTGAACGTCTACATTGATAAAGACAAACTCGATAAAATTTTAAATAATCTAATTCATAACGCTCTCAAGTTCACTCCTCAAAACGGTAAGGTTATCATCAAGCTTGAAACTTCCAATGATAATCTAAAAATCTATGTGACGGATACCGGAATTGGTATTGCAAAAGAAGACATGCCAAATTTGTTCAGGAGATTCTGGAGAGCAAAACAGCAAAAAGAAGATATTGGTGGAATTGGTCTTGCGTATACTAAAGATTTAGTTTCCACAATGAAAGGAATCATTTCAGTTGAAAGTACAATCGGTAAAGGCACAACGTTCTCCATTGAATTTCCGGAAGCCTTAATTATTCCTGAAGTAGAAGAACAAGCGATTCAATTTGAATCAGACGATGAACCTGTAATTGAAAATGGTAAAAGCAAAGTATTGATCGTTGAGGATAATGATGAGATGCGACATTTTATTCGGGAAACATTAGAAACGAAGTATAGTGTTGATTCTGAAAAAGATGCCCTTGCCGGACTCGCTGCCATAAAAAGATTCATGCCCGATGTTATCATTAGCGATGTAATGATGGCCGGTATGGATGGCATAACGTTTTGCAAAGAGGTTAAATCAAATATTCTCACCAGCCACGTACCTGTGGTTCTGCTAACGGCAAATGTTTTGGAAGAAAGTATTATTTCAGGATATGATTCGGGAGCAGACGATTACATAACGAAACCCTTTAGCAATAAAATACTTCTTAAACGAGTTGATAATCTTATCGAAAGCAGAAACATTCTACGAAAGAAATACATCAAAGAGATGTTTCCCGATCTCAAAGAGTTAACGACTTCAAAACCCGATGAAGACTTTTTGAAAAATGCGATGAAGATTGTAGAAGAAAATTATGGTGATAGTGATTTTGACGCCATCAAGTTTTCGCAAGAGATGGCCGTAAGCAGAACCCTTCTTTATACTAAACTGAAATCGATAACTGATCAATCGGTGAATGAATTTATACGAACCATCCGTCTGAAAAAAGCAGCATGGCTTCTTACCAACAGCAACAAGCAAATAACAGACATCGCTTTTACGGTTGGATTCTCCAATGCCGCATACTTTACAAAATGTTTTACTGATCAGTTTGGAGTTTCACCACGTAAGTACTCGGAACAAAATCGGAATGCGTAATCAACATTTAATACGCAATTGTTCTTTTTATTGACTCACCTCGTTCCCATAAAATTAGATTGTGCACGGCCTCACCCTCGGTCCCTCTCCAAAGGAGTGGGATGACTATACCTGTGAGTTTCTTCTTTATTGTTCGTACTCTGCTTTTAAATTAGAATTATGCTTCATGCGGAAGAAAGAAGTATTAGCGGAGCGTAGTAACAAACCTTGATGTATAGATTTAAAATCACGTTCGGCTCTTAATGTATTTACAAACTAAGGATAATTAATTTACTGATTGGTCAAACAAATTTTAATATCTTTTTCAATGACAAACTTAACACTTTTTATATTGTAAGGTTCAGAACAATTCAAATTGAAACGAACATCTTTTAAAAGTATTGAGTCTCCATTTATAGCTTTAAGAGTCATGGAGGAGCCTGAATTGTTCAGGGTAATGTTCCGCAGAAATATTCTGTTGAAATTTCTGGCGTAGAAAAAAGATGGTGAATCAATGTTCGAACCTTCGAAAGTATCGTCTTCATAAATTGCATCCTTTCTGAAAGAGAAGGTTGAGTTTTTGACTTTTAGACTAAACTGCTTCAAGGTATCTCCAATGATATTGAATGCGCTCAGAATTTCTGTTGCTTTAACATTTTTAAATTGAATAAAACCTACGGGTTTCCCGGTTTGCCAAAGTCCGTCTCTGTAATTATACATGTAAACATGATCTACCTGATCAACCGTAACATTTTCAATCAGCCATTTGCCACTATTCAGTTGAGGTGTTTCATCCTTAGGTGAAAAATGAACGAAGGCAGCAAGCATATTATTTCGTTTTTGTATTTTGTGCATGTACTCGCCAGGACCCCAAAACTTGCAATCTTTAACCGTTAAGTTATAACAGCCCATCCGGAATCCATTGCATGATGTATTAATACTACAATTTGTAACTACGAAATCACGGTTATCATTTCCTGCGAAAGCATCATCACCGGTGCGGAAGTCACAGCCTGTTACATTAAAAGTATCGCAGAATCTGGTATGCAGTCCGTCATGGCCACCTCGGATGAAAACATTTTTAATATCCACCTTGGAAGTATAGCGGCAGTTAATGGCCCAGTTGCCAGCGTTTTTTATTGTAATGCCCTCTATATTTATATTTCTACAGCTAATTAATTTAATACCGTGCGGGCCTCGGAAGCCTTCTTCGCCTTTTGGATTGTAACAGTTCACACCGTCAATGATACCTTCCCCCTCAATACTCGCATTAGAAATGTTTTCACCAAAAATAAAAGCATCATTTGTATAGTCTTTATAGTTGTCACTCCCCTGCAGTAGTGCACCTTTTGTCAGGTGTAAAGTGACATTGCTTTTCAATTTTAAACTTCCGCATAAAAATGTTCCGGCCGTCAGATGCACAACGCCACCTCCTGCAAGCGAAGACTTATCAATGGCCTCCTGAATCGTTTTTGTCATTAAACCCGTACCTGCTGGAGTTATCGTAATCGGATTATTCTTCGACTGTGAAAACGAGGAAAGAGTATATAAAATGAGATGGAATAGAATGGATATCCGGAGTAGCACGAAAGAAGATGTTTTATTTGTTAGAGTGGTTAGTCATTAGAAAAACAAGAACTTCCTTACTGGTGTTTACAATTCATTATTTTTTTAACTACCACAGTCCCTATAAAAGTAGCTTCTGCTTAGTGCTGTGAATATTCATACCATACTAAAAAGTATTGTTATCGTACAAATCGCTATTTACTGCCTCAAAATCTACTCTTTCAACTTTCTGTGAAGTTTTTTTCACCCTAATTTCACATCTTCATTATTCATGTAAATATGAAGTGTTTAATTGTTTTCATCATTTTTATAGTGCTGATAAATCCTCACTTAATAAATGCTCAAAACTTCAAACCGTTCCGGGTGGAGAAGTCGGGACTATCAATACAATTTGATTTTTATAAGGGAAGTGTAAGACAACGGTATATGTGTCCAATCGACAATAAATCAATCCTTACACTGCCCGAAATGATTGATAAAA
>JANODK010000176.1:0-31044 GCA_031412655.1 Chryseolinea sp. | reverse complement strand
CTGAATGCATCGCACACTGGCTCAGGATATATTTACAATGATCCGAATGGAGATATGACTGCAAGACTCGGTGCGTTCTTTGACGATACCTATATTGGAACTGGTTTGAAAATAAATGAAGTCATTGATAAAGGTCCTCTGGACGAGGTGAAAGAAAAGATCACAGCCGGAATGATCATCAAAAAAATTGATGGTGTTGAGTTGACACCCGCAATAAACTTCTATCAACTCCTCAATCGCAAAGCCGGACAACCTACTTTATTGACTATTGAAGATGTTGTAGCAAAGAAAACATTTGATGTAGTTATCAAGCCCATTAGTGTTGGCTCAGAAAATGAATTACTCTATCAACGCTGGGTAAAAAAGATGCGCGACCTAACAGACAAATTATCAGGAGGTAAGATTGGTTATACGCACGTTCGTGGAATGGATGATGAAAGTTTCCGTGAATCATACAGCGAGATACTGGGAAGAATGGTAGATAAGAAAGCGCTCATTGTTGATACACGCTTCAACGGAGGTGGTTGGTTACATGACGACCTTGCTACATTACTCAGTGGTAAAAAATATGTCGACTTAGAACCTCGTGGACAAAAAGTTGGTACGGAGCCTGAGAAGAAATGGTATAAACCTTCTGTCGTGTTGATGAGCGAAAGCAACTATTCAGATGCTCACTTTTTTCCTTTCACATACAAAGCTCTTAACATAGGTAAGTTAGTAGGTATGCCGGTTCCTGGAACAGCAACTGCGGTGTGGTGGGAATTAATTCAGGACAACACCATTTATTTTGGAATTCCACAAGTGGGTGTTAAAGATCAGAATGGAAATTACCTGGAAAATCAACAACTTGAACCCGATTATAAAGTGGCTCAAAGTTTGGATGTAGTTATCCAAAACCGTGACGAACAATTAGAGAAGGCGGTTGAAGTTTTATTGAAAGATCTAAAATAAGTGTGGAGTTGAATTACATGGGAATTGTGAACAAGATGAATATCAAATCAAGAAACAAAAAGTCAGTAAAGAATGTATTGATCATTGCTTGCTTACTTTTTGTTTTTATTCCATTAACAAGCTTTGCCCAGAAGAGTACGTATAAGGGATTCCCATCATTAGTGTGGCCAAAACTTTACAACATCACCTTTGAAAAAGCGAAAGATGAATTGGGAAGTTTTGATAAACCTGTATTTACGCCTGCAGTGAAAGCAATGAATGGGAAACCTGTTATCCTTCCTGGTTACATGGTTCCTTTTGAAAGTGGCATGAAGGGAGATCATTTTATGTTTTCCTCTATGCCGTTGAATGCTTGTTTCTTTTGTGGCGTTGGAGGTCCGGAAACTGTGGTTGAGATATTTTCTTCAAGCACCGTTAATTATTCGGAGAAGCCGATTGAAATTAAGGGCATCTTAAAACTCAACAGCACCAATCCGGATAAGATGATATACATTATAGAAAATGCAGAAATCTTAGGAGAGGTCGGTTTTTAATTAGAAACTTCTTCAATAAAAAAGGAGCAAAGAAATTTGCTCCTTTTTGTTTTTCTACAGAGCCAATTCGTATACGATTTCTGATTCAGATCTAATCACCTTCATCAATTAATAGAGCCGAAAAGAAAAGAGTATTCGGAATTTAAATAAACTAAACCGCGAAAGTGTTTAGATTTGTTTACGCCTACCTAAACCAAACGCCATGTCCAACTGGAAAATCAAGCTATCTCTTTTCCTAAATTATTTTGTCTTTGCCATGCTTCTTAACAGCGTAGGCACAGTCATTCTTCAAGTCCAGGGAAACTTTGGTGTTTTAGAATCTTCAGCAAGTGTGTTGGAAGCGTTTAAGGATCTCAGCATTGCTGTCGCTTCATTTTTTGTAGCTACTTACATTACGCGAATTGGATACAAAAATGCAATGCTCATTGCACTTGGATTAATTTCCCTGATTTGTTTGATCATGCCTTCCCTGCCAAGTTTCGCCATGACTAAATTTCTGTTTGCTGCAACGGGCATTTGCTTTGCGCTGATTAAAGTTTCAGTGTATGCAACCATTGGTATCGTAACGGAAAACAAAAAGGATCATGCGAGCTTCATGAATTTTATTGAATCATTTTTTATGGTCGGCATCCTTACCGGATACTTTATTTTCAGCGCATTTGCACGTGATGGCGATCCTCAATCCACACAATGGTTTAACGTCTACTATCTATTGGCCGGAATTGCATTAGCCGCATTTCTACTTTTGATGAGCACTTCATTGGATGAGTCATCAGTAAAGACAACGGAGAACAAACCTTTTATACAAGATTTTATTGACATGTTTAAGCTGGCAGTTGCCCCGCTTGTAATGGTTTTTATTTTGAGTGCCTTTACCTATGTACTCATAGAGCAAAGCATTATGAGTTGGCTACCTACATTCAACAATAAAGTTCTCCAGCTTCCCACTACGCTCAGTATTCAAATGGCAAGCATTCTTGCAGCATCAACTGCTGTTGGACGATTTGCGGCAGGTATTGTGTTACGTAAACTTCAATGGTTTACTGTACTCGTGATTTGTTTGTTGTCGGCAAGTATATTGGTGTTGGTAGCTATTCCACTGGCTCAGCATTCACGTGAAGTAGTGACAGGATGGAATAATGCTCCACTTGGTGCGTTTGTATTTCCGTTGATAGGACTTTTCATTGCTCCTATTTATCCAGCAATCAATTCGGTGATTCTAAGTACTCTTCCCAAGAGACAACATGGAGCAATGTCAGGATTAATTGTGATTTTTTCTGCGCTTGGAGGAACAACCGGTTCAATTATAACCGGTAATATCTTTGAAGCGTATGGCGGACAAACAGCATTTTATTTTTCGCTTGTTCCAATAAGTATCTTAATGATTTGTTTGTTCTTCTTCAACAGGATCCAGAAAAAATCAGAAGGATCGATTGAGTTTACTTCTGGTGGTGGACATTAACACTAAAAGGTATGACACTGCAAATTCACGAACTTGGTTCACTCTTTGAAGAAGTTCAACTTCAAAATATTTTAGAGGATGGGAAAACATTTCCCGATTGTTTGCCCAAAAGAAATTTAGAAGACATCAATCAAGATTATCTCACATTAAGTCGTGCCACCACTTTGAGTGGTAGCACAACTTCAAATTTTGATTTAAAAAAATTCGTTGATGAAAACTTTAGTTTACCAAAAGCATATTCCACAGGATACAAAAGTGATCCAAACAAGCCAATCAAAAAACACATCGAAGAACTTTGGAATATTCTCACCCGTCAGCCTGATAATGAAATAAGCTCACTCATTCCTTTACCTTATCCCTACATTGTTCCGGGTGGCCGCTTTCGCGAGATTTATTACTGGGATAGTTACTTTACAATGTTGGGCTTACGTGCCTCTAATCGTGTCGACCTCATTCAAAACATGGTCGATAATTTTTCATATCTAATTGATAAGGTGGGATACATTCCGAATGGCAACCGAACCTACTTCATCGGAAGATCACAACCTCCATTTTTTTCCTTGATGGTTCAATTGCTACAGGATGTAAAAAAGGGAAATGGTATATTGACAAAGTATCTTCCATCATTAGAAAAAGAATATCAATTCTGGATGCAAGGATCTGATACATCAACTGCAAAACATCGTGTGGTTCGAATGTCTGACAACTCTTTATTGAATAGATATTGGGATGAGAATAATTCTCCCAGACCAGAAGCGTATAAAGAAGATGTAGAGCTTTCGCATCAATCAAAACAAAAACCAGAGGAGCTCTTTCGTCATCTTCGTGCTGCGGCTGAGTCGGGATGGGATTTCAGTAGTCGTTGGTTTAAAGATGAAAACTCGTTTTCTACAATTCACACGACCGAAATTATTCCAGTCGATCTGAATTGTTTGTTGCTCAATTTAGAACAGACACTTGCTGATGCGTATCGCGTTTCTGGAAATAGCGAGAAGACATCCTATTACCTATCACAGTCAACTAACCGAAAAAACTCTATCCTAAAATATTGTTGGAACGAAGAGAAGAAATTTTTCTTTGACTATGATTTTGTAGAAAAGAACCAAAAGCAACATCTCACTCTTGCCGCTTTGTTTCCTTTGTTCTTTAAAATGGCTACTGCGGATCAAGCTGCCTCTGTTGCAAAAAATATCGAATCGAAATTTTTAAAATACGGAGGTCTTTCCACAACTCTTAACGCAACCGGTCAGCAATGGGATGCACCAAACGGATGGGCACCGTTACAATGGATTGCATATCGTGGACTTCTAAATTATAATCTGAACGAACTTGCTGAAGAAATAAAAAAAAGATGGACGCGCGCCAATCTTACTGTCTATCAAAACTCAGGTAAGATGACAGAGAAGTATGATGTTTGGAATGAACATGGAGAAGCGAGTGGTGGTGAGTATCCAAATCAAGATGGCTTTGGTTGGACGAATGGAGTTTACCTGGGAATGACAACGATTTAAATAGTGTTGACACTACTCTAATACGAATACACGCACATCCGATACTTGCAAAGTAAAGAAGCCTAATCCACCATTTACATTTGTTGGATAATTCAACGGTTCGCTTGCAAGCTCAGAGAAACCGTATCGATTTTCATTTCGAAGATCCCAAAATTGATAATATTCTTTTTCAACATTCGAAAGGAAAACTGCGACCGTATCACCCTGCGAGAACTCACGAAAAAATACCCGAAACTGATCTTGAAAAAGTTGCCCATCAAAATCACGATCATCTTTCAGGTAAGTAAAAACATTGGGATTGAGCAAAGAGGTAAGTTCTTGTGTGGAAGAAAATTGCTGAACATTCACCATATAAAAATTTTCACCCTCCGGATCTTGTAAACTGTAATCGACTTCTACCAGCGAATCATATTCATTTACAAACAATCTGGCATTAACCGTTTCAAAGGGCACTGATTCCTTCAATTGCGCAAACGCATTAACGTTTTGCAATCCTTCCGCTTCTGCACGAAGTTCATAGGTAATGCCAGCAGTCCATTCATTGGTTAATCCACCATACAAACCATTTCCAAGCGATGACAGTGTATCGATATTATTTTGATAATGCAGCGTAACCAGAGCATCATTGATCATGATTTGCTGAAGTAACTCTTCCGGATCACTATCATCTCCAGCATCAAGCGCGCCAATGCTCCGGGTAAGCAGTACCACTAATCCTTGATCAGGAATAATTTGGGATGAGATAACAATCTTCGGCTCTAGCGTAGGCAAATTATTAACAGGTAATGGATCGGGCAAACAACTACTCATCATCCATCCGAAACACATCATGATGAATCCATTCCTCACGCTACGTTTCAATATTTTTATAACACTACTTTTCATTATGTTAAAATTTAAATCCATAGCTCACAAAAGGTAATAGTCCGAAAAGTCCTGGTTGTTCGTATCGAAAAGAGCCGTCTGTATTGGGTTCGATCGTTATACCAAAGGGTGTTGCACGATTGTATACATTGTATACTCCTGCAAACCACTCACTTTTTATTTTTCTTTCAGAGCGCGATCTGAATTTTATCCCTAAATCAAGGCGATGCGTATCTGCCAGTTTAACTGAATTGAGTGGCGCATAAACCGGAATTAAATTAACACCGGCTAAGGTAGGCGATGGCACAATGTACTGGCCGATAATGGGTGTGAAGCGTGAACCTGAAATAAATTCAAACACCGCAGAGAACGACCAACGTTTTATAAATTCATAATTCATTACCACAGCACCGTTGTGTCTTCGATCGTATCGAGAAAAAAACCATTCACCCCCACTTACTTCATCATATTGTCGTTCAGAACGGGAAAGTGTATAACTAATCCACCCCGTAAACTTTCCCGACTCTTTCTTTATTAAAATCTCAAGACCATACGCTTTGCCTGAACCTTGTATGAGTTGTTCTTCAAATTCTGTATTGAGAAAAAGATTGGCACCTTCCTGGTAGCCGATAAGCTGGTTCATGTTTTTATAATATCCTTCCAAACTGATGAACATACTTTTCCCAGGCACGACCTGCTGAAGAGCAAGCGTAATCTGATCGGAAGTTTGTGGTCTTACATTTTCCGTTACCGGATACCAGATGTCGGTGGGGAAAGCAATTGCTGAACTCGATACACGATGAAGGTATTGTGCCATGCGTGAATAACTAATTTTGAGAGCCGTGTTTTGTACGAGTTGATATCGCAATGCCAATCGTGGTTCGGGATTAACATAAAATTGATTATCCACGTATGCCGATGAGAATCGTAAACCTGCGCTCCACGACCATCGGTCTTTCCACTTACCATCGGCCTGAATAAAAACACTCGACTCTAAACTTGTTTGAGCTGCTGATGCGCTGCTGGGCAGTAATTCAGAAATTTCTCCAGAGGTACTAATAATGTTTGGACTTACTGAATGATGAATGACTTCGAGACCGGCAACCAAAGAAATACCACGCAACGAGTCCCACTGAAATTTCCATTTGCCCCCCCAATCGCGAATACTGGAGTTCACGAAGAGCCGACTGTCTTCAAATGTATTTTGTATGGTGTAATTAAAGCGAGTTCTGTATAGTGTTAACTCACTATTTGCATTTTGAAAAAGTGACCTTCTCCATAACGCAGTTTGTGTGCTGCTAGCAATTGTAAAATCTGTTGTGATGTTTCTGTTTCTTGAAGAATCTCGCGGTTCACGTGCATACGATAATACATCTTGTCCGGAGTAGTAGGTAACCTCAAGGTAATCGCGCGAAGAAGGTCTAAAGCTGACTTTAGTATTAAGATCATAAAAGTAATAAGGCAAGGATTCTTTGACAGCAATCAAAACCTGATCGATGTACGTTCTTCGTCCTGCTATCCAGATGTGAAGTTTGTTTTTTATGATGGGCTGACTCACCATCAATCGCGAAGCGAGCAAACCGATGTTTCCACTTACATGTGTTCGATCAATCGGTTGTGATTTGGTAGTCACATTCAAAATGGAAGACAAGCGGCCTCCATAGTATGAAGGAAAGGCACCGTTAATGGATTCAACACCTTGTAAAATATCAGGATTGAAAACCGATAAAAATCCGAAGAGATGGCCCGTGTTATAAACAGGTGCACCATCTAACAACACCAGGTTCTGATCTGCGGCACCACCACGAACAAAAAGATCTGAACTTCCTTCCACTCCTTTTGAAACACCTGGAAGTAATTGAATGGCTTTAATTAAATCGGCTTCACCTCCCAACACCGGAATGGAATTAATTTCCTTCTCGCTCAAGTGAAACGTGCTCGTTCGCGTTGATTCAAATTGATCTGCCTGAAGAGATCGTTTCGCTGAAATAACAACTTCATCTAACTGTTCGACCGATGTCTCAAGAAAAAAAGAAATAGAAGTATCACGCTTCAACAAAAATTCATGCGATAATTTTCGAAATCCTGTATACGAAATGGAAAGGCGAACTTTACCTGCTGGTAATGTTATTGTGAAATCTCCACCCGCATCAGTGGTAATTGTTTTGTTATGATTGAAGAAATGTATGTGCGCCTGTTCCAGCGGCTTCCCTACATTGTCATAAACACGACCTTTTAACACGGGCTGCGTCCAGGCAACGACATTCGTTAAGAGTACGATGCATAAAATGACAATTCGTTTCATCAGATAAGAGAACTGTTTTGAGACTATTCCACCTCCCAATTTCTGAAGGGCCAATCCTTTAACAATAATATCTACGAATATATTACTCTAACAAGAAAAACTTTTTGAACGGTTGGTATGGGAAGAAATTAACATGATATGTATTGCTGTTCGCTAAACTTGGAAACAAACAGAAATGAATTGAATCAGCCTATAAACCCATTCTTCTTATGACTTCCATCACAATAGGGTTTATTAGATGATCCGCCACAGCGACAGAATGCAGTTGCATTATTTTTCTTCGTAAGATTTCCTTTTGAATCTTTTACAGTAACGTTTCCATACACCAGCAGCGGCCCATTCTCCATTGTTTCGATAATGGTTTCTGCTTCTACTTTTATTTCTTCAGACTCATCACGATTCAAATAATAACTCAATGCGCCCGATGGACATTTTTTTACCTGATCAATAATTTTATCGGTCGTTGATTTCTCTGGAGTAATCCAAGGGCGTTTTTGCGGATCGAATACATCATTCAATCCCCGAAAACAAATAGCCGAATGAATGCACATATTTGGCTTCCATACAATGGTCACCTCTCCATTGGTATATTTTTTTGTAATGTCTTTCATTGTTTTCTGTTCATTAAGATAACATAGTAACTATCAACCCGCAACCAACAACTCCGTGTTAACTTCGATTGGATTCGTCAATATCTTATGCACCGGGCAAGACTTTGCAATTTGAACCATCTTATCTCGCTGAGATTCATCGAGTGTTCCTTCAAATGAAATCTCACATTTGAGAATTGATTTCTCTTTCGAAGTCTCTACCGTAACGTCCACTTTAATCTGATTGACCGGCCACTGTTTACGATCAGCATACATACGCAAAGTAATCGCAGTACACGAGGCAAGGGCAGATAATAAAAACTCCTGTGGATCAGGTCCAAGATTTGTTCCCTTTTTCTCTGCAGGCTCATCAGCAATCAGGTAATGTCCTGATGTAATCAGTTCCGTTTTGTATTGGTCTTTTCCAATGATAGCTGTTACCATATCAGAATGATTTATTCATAACAAACTCACTCTGAACATATCGTTCTCTTGGAGCAAGTTCGCGTTGCTTTAAATTCTCTGACAGCATTTCAATATCACCGAGATAACCAATGGCCATCATTACACCGAATTCAAAGGTATCCGGAATATTCAATACTTCTTTTGCTTTCATTCGATCGTACCCTCCCATCTGATGAACGTTCAATCCCAGTTGTGTTGCTTGAAGCGAAAGAAAAGCATTCGCTCCTCCCAAATCATATTTAGCCGAGCTATTCGGCTGATCGTTTCGAATAAAATTCTTTCGCGCCATACTGAGTATGAGCAATTGAGCATTAACTGCCCAGACTTGATTGCTTGGGTTCAAAACATGCAAAAGTTTATACCATAATTCAGTTTGATCCTTTGTAGCATAAATGTACGTCCAGGGTTGTTCGTTGTTACTGGATGGTGCCCAACGTGCCGCTTCAAACAAGGATGCAATTTTCTCTTGTTCAACGGGAGTATCGCTGTAGGCACGCCTGCTTCTTCGTTCTTGAATTTCAGTTATAACCGGAGCCTCAATAAGTATTGACTTTTGCATAGCAAGTATTATTTCCATTGTGGAGTTGAAAGCAATTTAGGTTATAACAGAAAATCTGTGATAGAGTTCACGTTGAAAATTTCAGAATATTCCTAATGACCAATCACCAGATTAGTTATTCTTCAATTAGGACACCCATTTTTCCCATCTGATAGTCGCGCATGGCTTCCATGATTTGAGTTTGCGTATTCATCACAAACGGACCATAGGATACAACCTCCTCATTCAAAGGTTCACCACTTAACAAAAGGACACGGGTGTCTTCCAGGGCTTCTATCGTAATGCCTTCACCATCTTTTTTGAAGACAACAGCATTCAATCCGTCTACTAGTCCAAAACCTTCAAGTGTCAATTTTCCATCCAGAAGATATAACAATGCATTGTGACTGGTTGGCAATTCTACCGAAACCTTTCCACCCTTTTTAAATTCGAAGGTTGCGGCATTCACATCTGTGTGAGACGGTATCGGACCTTTAACTCCTAATATTTCTCCAGAAAAAATTCTCGCCTTTACTTTTTCATCATCGCTTACATATGTAGGAGCATCTTCTGCTGAGAGTGGAAAGTATGCAGGTTGATCAAATTTATGCGCAGCAGGTGTATTGATCCATAGTTGAATAATTTCTTGTCGACCGCCAATTTCATGGATGTCATGAGGCGGTCTTTCACTATGTAAAATTCCCATACCCGCATTCATCCATTGTGCGCCTCCGGCATAAATGGTGCTGTCGTTTCCACGGCTATCGCGATGATGAACACCACCTTTAAAAATAAAAGTAACAGGCGAAAATCCGCGATGAGGATGTGGGCCAATACCAGCATCATCTGGCTCAACATGTTTTGGTGCTTTTACATCAGCATGATGCAAAAGTAAAAAGGGGTCAACTTGCTGTACCTTTTGTGTTGGCAATGGCTGACGAACTGGGAATCCACCCATATCAACCATTTGAGCATACAACATATTGGATACGCTTCTATTTTTCATAAAACTAAAGAGTTATTAATCTTGAGTAAATAGTCCTGAGTTTATGTAAACTGTGTTTACTAAATACTCAGGACTATTTACTCACTACTATTTTAATTCATTGGAACGTCCATCAATAAAATTTCGGCATCACTATCGGCAGTAATTGAGAAAGCATCTACGTCCCAAATACCGAAGCCATCACGCTTGTGAAGTTGTTGATCGTTAATTTTTACATCACCTTCCAACACAAACGCATAAACGCCATTGCCTTTTTTCTTCATTGAATACTCTGTCTTAAAATCTTTCTTCATATTTCCAAGGTGAAACCATGCATCTTGATTGATCCAAACTCCATCTTCACCTTTCGCTGGCGTTACTACTTGTTGAAGTTTGTTCACGCGGTCTTCCGGATTAAAAGTAATTTGTTGATAACGAGGTTGTATGTTCTTCTCTTTTGGGAAAACCCAAATCTGTAAGAAGTTCACTTTTGAATCGGCATTCTTATTATACTCTGAATGATAGATACCGGTTCCGGCACTCATTACCTGAACATCATTTTGTTTGATGACTGCTACATTACCCATGCTATCTTTATGCTCGAGATCCCCCTTTAATGGAATCGAAATGATTTCCATGTTATCGTGAGGATGAGTACCGAAGCCCTTACCTCCATCAACTATATCATCGTTCAACACTCGCAGCATTCCAAAGTGCATACGGGTTGGATCGTAATAATTCGCGAAACTAAAGGTGTGATGTGAGTTCAGCCATCCATGGTTTGCCTTGCCGCGGCTATCAGCTGGATGTATTATCGTTTTCATAATCTTGTTTTTACGTATTTAACGATCAAATCGTAAACAAAGTTATAGACAATTATTGTATTTACAACTATTTATCTAAACCAAACTGAGTGAAATTCAAATTCACTGTTGGCTGTGCGTAACAGGGCTAAAGCCCAATGTATGTTGTGTATTTTGGGGCTGACTAAAAAGTAAAATGAAGCCTCTCAGATTAGCATGTATGGGAACTTACTCAGATAGGTACCTGAGTAAAACAGACGCTGTCTCGACTTTTTAGTCAGACCCACTGAACCATTTCCAAATAGGACTTTAGTTCGGCACGACAATTTGAATTGCGTCCAACAAACTGATGATTATCTATTCGATTAAAATCTGTCCTTTTTGAATTTTATATTCGCAGAATATGCGCAAATCAGAATAGAATATTGCAGAGCTACTTCACGACAGAAGGTTCTGGTTCATCAGACTCCTCATGCTTTGACTCCCAATTCACGGGCTCGTTATTGTGCAGATATTCCAGTATTCTTTCTTCTACTTCTTTCAATTTCAGTCCACGCAAATACTTGCCATTGCGTGCTAAAATTAACCGGCCGGTTTCTTCTGATATGGCCATCACCAAGGTATCGGTACTTTCAGACATGCCCACCGATGCACGATGACGCAAACCAAAGTTAGGTGGCAAGTGATCGTTCTCACTTACCGGTAATACACAACGCGCAGCTTTGATTCTACCCTTGTGAATAATGACTGCACCATCATGAAGGGGTGAATTTTTATTGAAGATGGATAACAATAATCGCTTATTCACAGCCGCATCCAACGCATCTCCAGTCTCGGCATAAAACTTTAGTTCAGTATCGCGCGAGAAAACCAGGATCGCTCCGGTTTTCGTAGCCTTCAATGTTTTAACTGCTTCCATTACTTCGTGAATGTCAAAATCATCATGGTATTGATTCTTCCAATTCGAAATGGTCTTAAAAAAATTGTCTTTGAATTCCGTTCCCCTACCGATCACCAACAAAAACTTTCTAATCTCGGGTTGAAAAAGAATAATCATGGCCAACACACCTACACCCATAAACTGACCAAGAATACTCGAAAGCAATTCCATC
Organism: Chryseolinea sp.; assembly: GCA_031412655.1. Lineage (GTDB taxonomy): Bacteria > Bacteroidota > Bacteroidia > Cytophagales > Cyclobacteriaceae > Chryseolinea. The sequence goes on along the minus strand of JANODK010000176.1, from coordinate 18,925 downwards.
TGTGCAGCACGCACAATAAGGTATACCAAGTAAAGCGCAAGAATGCCCAGGAAAATATTAACCGCTATACTTCCCCGAATAAGTTTGTAAACCTGAAACAGCAACACGCTCACCAAACCAATATCGACCAGATCGACCCAGCTTACTTCCAGAAATCCTATTTTGAAAAGAAGAATCATGTGCTACAAAGATATTAATCTTACACCGCGTTTCCTTTAAGCGCAGAAACTAACTTAACAACTTCCACTGCTTCTTTTACATCGTGAACACGAAGTATGCTGGCGCCCTTCATTAAAGCAATCGTATTAAGTGAAGTTGTTCCGTTCAATGCATCTTCCGGTTTTGTTTGAAGTGTTTTCCAAATCATTGATTTGCGCGACAGCCCCACAAGCAAAGATTTATTCAGAATTTTGAATTGTTCGAGATGGTTGAGCAGTTCAAAATTTTGCAGTGGTGTTTTAGAAAAACCAAAACCCGGATCAATGATAATATCCTTCACACCCAGTTGATGTAGTTGAGAGACTCTCACATGAAAGTAATCAACTATATCCTTTAGAATATTTGAATACTCCGTTTGCTGGGTCATGGTTTTTGGATTTCCTCGCATGTGCATTAGAATGTACGGAACTTTGAGTTGAGCAACAGTTGCGAACATCTGTTGATCAAGAGCTCCACCGCAAATATCGTTTACCATACAACCACCCTCTTGCACAGCAATCCTTGCCACTTCACTTCTGAAGGTATCGATTGAAATAAAAGTATCTGGAAAATTCTTTGTGATAATACGGATGGCTTCAATTGCTCGATTTAATTCTTCATCTTGCGGCACATCATCTGCTCCGGGTCTGGAGGAATAAGCTCCAACATCAATAAAGGTAGCTCCATTACTGACCATCTTTTCCACTTGCTTGGAGATTGACGCTTCTGTTGTATACCGATTACCATCATAAAAACTATCGGGTGTTACATTCAATATGCCCATTACCTTAGGGGAATTGAGGTCGATCAGCCGCCCACGGATATTCAGGGTCTTATTTGTTGAAAAAAAATTACTTTCGAGGTCAGATTTCATCTCTTGTGGTGCTGGAATTCGCATTCAAATTAAGAAGTTTGCCAACTAAAGTTTACTCCCTTGATCGAAAAAACGTCCGCAGAATATCAAGCAGTGATTTCCACCTGCAAAACCCTGTTCGAAAAGAAAACCCGTGACTACGGAACGGCATGGCGCATCTTACGCCTGCCATCCATTACCGATCAGATTTTTATAAAGGCCCAGCGCATTCGTAGCATCCAGGAAAAAGGAGTGCAAAAAGTTGACGATCCGATTAAGGACGAATTTATTGGTATCATTAATTATTGCATCATCGCCTTAATGCAAATCCGGTTAGAGTCATCAACAGACTTAGATTTGAAATTTGAAGCACTTGAATCTTTCTATGATGAAGCCGTAACAGACACATTCAACCTTCTCCAAAATAAAAATCACGATTACAATGAAGCGTGGCGTGACATGCGTGTTACCTCTATCACGGACATCATTTTAATGAAGCTCTTGCGCGTAAAACAAATTGAAGATAACCAGGGTAAAACAGTAGTAAGCGAAGGCGTAAAGGCAAATTATCAGGATATGATTAATTATGCCGTCTTTGCCATGATTTTAATGAAATAAGTATGCAAAAAGTTTTTGATCAATTATCCCGATTTTTTGTCGGAGGTCTTTTCATCTTTTCAGGGCTCATCAAGTTGAATGATCCTATTGGAACAGAAATTAAACTGGAAGAATACTTCGAAGTATTTGCAGAAGATTTTGGTTCGTTTTTCCTTTTACTGAAGCCATACGCATTGGAGCTAGGCATGATCTTGATAGTATTGGAGATCGTATTAGGTGTTGCCGTGTTGATACATTACAAAATGAGCCTCACTACCAAAGTATTGCTGGCACTCATTATCTTCTTTACTTTCCTTACAGGATACTCTGCCATCCTCAATAAGGTAACGGACTGTGGATGTTTTGGTGATGCAATTAAGCTTACCCCTTGGCAATCGTTTATTAAAGACATCATTCTGTTCTTCTTCATCTTCCATCTTTTTTGGTATCGTAAAACGTATCAGGCAGTACTGTACACAAAAGAAGGTCATGCTGTTATCATAATTGTTACTGCGATAAGTTTTGGTCTTGGTATTTATGCGGTAAAGCACCTACCCTTTATTGATTTCAGAGCCTATAAAATCGGAAACAACATTCCTCAGCAAATGCAACCGCAGGAACAACCCGTGTTCGAATATACTTTCAAGCAAGTAAAGGATGGCGAGTTGATTCAATCAAAAACTTACCTGACAGATACCTTACTTTACAAATACGTTGAGGTTAAGCAATTGAATGAGGACAAAACAAAAGCAAAAATCACTGACTACTCAGTCTCTTCAGTCGATGGTGATGATATGACGCCTGCTACCTTTGAAGGAGCTAAGCTATTGTTCATCATCTATGATGTATCCACAACCTCCATAGAAAACATCGACCAGATCCGAACTTTAATTAAAGAATTAGATGGAAAAGTTGAGATGATGGTTCTCACCGCTTCGAGCTCAGAACAATTTGAAACGTTCCGTCATCAAAATCAATTGGCAATACCATACTATTTTGCAGATGCTACTGTGTTAAAAACAATTGTTCGCTCTAATCCTGGCATTACCCTTTGGGTTGATGGAACCGTAAAAGGTATGTGGCATCATAACGACACTCCTGTAGCCGCTGATGTCATTGCATTAATACATTGAGTAATATGAAGATTTTCCTTATTGGAATGCCCGGCTCTGGCAAAAGTACATTGGGTAAACAACTAGCGGAGAAGCTTTCATTAAACTTTGTTGATCTTGATAAGGCCATTGAAGACCACGAACAAAAAGATGTGAAAGATATTTTTCGTGAGAAAGGCGAAGATCATTTTCGTTTAGTTGAATCACAACTTCTTCATGAATGGGCCGGCACTGAGCAAAGTTTTGTAATGGCAGCCGGTGGTGGTGCGCCTTGTTTTTATCAAGGGATTGATATCATTAACCAAACGGGTTTGAGTGTTTTTCTGGATGTATCCATTGATATTCTTTTTAAAAGAATTCATACAAACACTGACCGACCTTTGCTGAACACGATTGACGCAAAAGAAAAGGATGAAAAGCTTCGAATGTTAAGAACAGCGCGATTGAGTTGCTATCAACAAGCTCATGTAATCGTTGTTGATCCTACTTTAAAAAAATTAGAAGAAGCAATTCAGTTTAAAAAATAAAGCCGACAGTAATCATTCCGGTAAATGTATTCTTTTTAATCTCTGCCACCGGGCCGCTTCCGTCTCCAAGAAAATATGGTTGATAAGAATATTTCTTTTGTGAACTATTTATCAAAGCCAAGTCAACGAAATATGTTTTAGTGCGCATCCCCAAACCGCCACTGATATTCAATGTACTATTATCCAGCCCCAAATCTTTTTGATAGCCATTTCCCTGCACACCCAACCCGCCTCTTACTCGGTAGATATCATGCCTAAACTCTGCTCCTATTCGATAATTCACGGCAGTCTTATACACGCTCTTTATTACGCTATTATCCTGAGTAAAATCAATATAGTAATCAAGCCCCTTATTTTCATCGAAAGAATATCTGGATTGAGCAGGATTAATTAATTCAATATCACCCGTGATAAATCCAAACTTAGAAATCAATGCAATTCCTGCATTAAACTTAAGCGGGGTGGTTAAACTATATTCTGACACTACAACATCAGTAGCTGTTTTAATATCATCAAGGATTTTTGATCCATCTCCGTAATAATCATAGGATTTCCAGCTTGAATTCATAGAAGCATCATACGTACTCGTTATGCTATATAATGTAGGTGTAGTGAATGAAGCTCCTATTTGAAAAAAATCGATGGGCCTGACAATTAACCCAACGGTCAGATTTATACCCGTCCCTTTTGTTTTTAGGTTTTCTGTTACACTTAAATAATTGAAGTTCGGATCGTTGGCAAAGGACTCATCAAAGGTTCGTTGCGAATTGTACTTCAATGATGTTATTCCGATACCTCCACCAAAAAATATAATATCAGTAAAATTACCACCATAGGAAATGCTCCATTGGTTTGCCGCACCCTTCGTTTCCAGTATCATTCGTTGATCAGGAACGGATTGCACATCAGTAAAATACTGTTCGTCTGACCCGGGAGGAATCAAAATACTTGAGTCACCAATTAGGTAATTATTGAACGCTAAGCCCGTTGGTGTGTTGTAAAGGTCTCCATCAAACTCATCAAACTGTCTTGTGTCAGCACCATTGGCTATGCCGATATAAGAATCTATTATTGATGTATCATTATTCCTTCCGTGAACTGTAGTTACTCCCTGGAAATCATTGATGCGCGACATGCTCAAGCCAAATGATCCTCCTAAAAATCCATCCTTGTCTTTGCCACTATGAAAAACCACGCTTATGCCTGGAATATTAAAAATGAGTTTGCCTTCCTTATCAGAATTACTCAGGTAAGATGATTTAGCAGTATATCCGGAAAGCGCTGATGAGAAAGTAAATTCTGATCGGTTATAAATACCTAACCCAGCGGGATTAGAAAGAGTAGAACTGTAATCTCCTCCCAACGCAACTTGTGCACCTCCAATAGCTTGTATCCGAGCACTACCACCTGGCCTTGTCTGACTAAAAGTCAATGCATCGTCTACATAACTTTGAGCCATGCATGAAGAAGCTACGAGCAATAGTATTCCAGCGAGGGTGTTTTTTTTCCTTCGATTAAGCATACACAAAAAGGTGTTGAAGATTAGTCTCTGCCGCGGGTTCTTCCGTTACTTCCCGATCCAGTAGATGGAGCTGACTGCGTGCGAGTTCCTCCGCTGTTACCTCCACCATCAAACGAAGTGCTCCTTGTATTATTTGATCGATTAAAATCAGCCGAGCTGTTTTGTTGGCTAGTCCAATTTCGATTATTAGAGGAGTTATTGGAATTATTGTAATTCGATTGCATTTGTTGATTGTCTCTCCAAGAGCGGTTATAATACGCTGATTGTTGAGTTGAAGCAGAAGAAGTTGTTCTTCCACCGGTATTTGAAGGACGACTGCCTCCATTATTTGTTGCTACAATGTTGCTTCGTGTTCTTCCTGTATTTGGTTGACCAGAAACGATGCCACCACCACTTGTAGGTCGCTTACCATAGGTTACCCCTCTTCCAGAGGATTCGCCATTGTTAACAATAATGACATTTGGTGAATTCCAATAACCATAATTGCCGTAGCCATTATAATAATTGTTATACCCACCATAGCCTGAACCATAATAAGCTCCACCACAATACGGCTGATTCCAGTAATTATAATTTCCTCCCCAGCCATTGTTATAGGAGTTACCAAAGTAAAAGCCAAATGAACTTGAAAATCCGTTATTCGAATACGGATTGTTCCATGGACTGTTGTACATACTATACATTCCATAGTAGGGGTTGTTCCAACCATTCAAGGGTGCACCCATATAAGCTGTGCTATACATTGGATTATTATACCAATTGTTCAAATTGTTATTAAACTGATTAAGATTGTTAGCTGGAGCATTGTTGTACTGATAGTTAGCAACGAAATAGTCCTGATTATCCGTTTGAGCCTCCTGAGCATTTGATCGAGCAGCAAATTCAGGATTTACATTTCGGGCCGAATAACCAGCAGCGCTTGCATACACTGGCTCTGTATTTTGATAAACATCTTTGTTTTTTGAGTATGGGGCATAGGCTTCCTCTACGGGTTTTTGAGCATTAAGCTTAACACGATCTTTCTTATTGAAATACATATCATCGCTCTCAACCGCCTGTGCAAATGCGGAAAACGCAACAAAGGACGAAACAGCACTGAGCAACACGATCCTGGTTTTCATAGATTCTTAGTTTTAATCTCTTATACTAAACGTTAAACCTTCTAAAAGTATTGGATAAAGCTACAAAATTTAGCCGGTATTTATTCCGGTAAAATTATATTTGCCCTCCGGACTAAATTAAACAATAATTATACCAAGGATGGGCAAAGAAATTCCAAGTCGCAGCGAAGATTATTCGCAGTGGTACAATGAACTGGTGAAGAAAGCTGACCTGGCAGAACACTCAGATGTTAGAGGCTGCATGGTTATTAAGCCATATGGTTATAGCATTTGGGAGAAAATGCAGCAGGCGTTAGATAAGATGTTTAAAGACACGGGTCACTCCAATGCTTATTTCCCACTATTTGTGCCGAAGAGTCTTTTTGAAGCGGAAGAAAAAAATGCTGAAGGTTTTGCGAAGGAATGTGCCATCGTGACACATTATCGTTTAAAAACCGATCCAAACAATAAAGGGAAGCTTATTGTTGATCCAGATGCAAAATTGGAAGAAGAGCTCGTAGTTCGTCCAACCAGTGAGGCGATCATTTGGAGCACGTATAAAAAATGGATTCAGTCGTATCGTGACTTACCTATCCTTATCAATCAATGGGCTAATGTGGTGCGTTGGGAAATGCGTACCCGGCTATTCTTGCGCACAGCAGAATTTTTATGGCAAGAAGGGCATACCGCCCATTCAACTTCAGAGGAAGCAGTGAAAGAAACTTTGCAAATGCTGGATGTCTATGCTGAGTTTGCAGAAACCTTTATGGCAATGCCTGTCATTAAAGGAAGAAAATCTGAAGGTGAAAAATTCCCAGGTGCTTTAGACACCTACTGTATTGAGGCGATGATGCAAGATGGGAAAGCGCTACAAGCAGGAACTTCTCACTTCCTGGGCCAAAATTTTGCGAAAGCATTTGATGTTAAGTTTGCTGGTAAAGATGGTAAGCTTGATCATGTGTGGGGAACTTCATGGGGCGTGAGTACACGTTTGATGGGTGCACTCATTATGGCGCATTCAGATGATGAAGGATTAGTATTGCCACCCAAGTTGGCTCCAATACATGTAGTCATTGTTCCAATTTTTAGAAGTGAAGAAGATCTTGCAAAGCTGACAGAAAAAGCAAATGAAATTTCTGCTTCACTCCGCAAGCAAGGTCTATCTGTGAAGTTTGATGATCGCGATACCTATAAACCAGGTTATAAGTTTGCTGAATGGGAATTGAAAGGTGTGCCTGTGCGCATTGCGATCGGCCCACGCGATTTAGAAAATGGAACAGTAGAAGTTGCCCGCAGGGATACAAAAGAAAAACAAGTCATTAAGCTAGATGATGTAGTGACAGCGATTCCAAAACTTCTGGATCAAATTCAGGAAAACATTTATCAGCGTGCACTTACTTTCCGAACCAACATGATTACTTCGGTTGATTCATACGAAGAATTCAAAAAAGTATTGGATGAGAAAACAGGGTTTGTGATGGCACATTGGGATGGAACACCTGAAACAGAAGCAGCTCTTAAAGAAGAAACAAAGGCCACAATTCGGTGCATTCCCTTAGATGCAAAGGAAGAAGCCGGAGTTTGTATCTATTCGGGTAAGCCATCGACAAAGAGAGTTATGTTTGCGAGGGCGTACTAGTGGATTTTTAATCGTTAATAATCATAAGGCTTTAGGTTCTGAGTTCAAAGTTTCAAGCTTAACGCGAAACACTAAGGCCCGTATTCACGATTAATGTTCAACCAAACACTGAATCATGCCAATTAGAAAATCGGTGTAATCATAGTTTAATTTGTACTTTTACCATTCTCCCCTGATTTATGTTGATGTGGATTATCATTTTATCACTCCTCTTAATCGGCCTAGCTCTGATTATTGTGGAACTGATCTTCATACCCGGAACCACAGTAGTAGGTCTTCTTGGTTTGATTTTCACGATCACCGGAATTGCAATAAGCTACAATCATTTTGGAAACGATGTTGGTTTCTACATTCTGCTCGCCACCATCGCAACAACAGTTGGAACTGTGATCTATAGTTTTCGATCAGGCGCCTGGTCACGGTTCTCGCTTAAATCATCAAATGATGGGAAAGTGAATGAAGGGATGATTCAGGATTTTCATGTTGGCGATGAAGGTATCACCATTTCCACCTTGAGGCCTTTTGGCAAAGCAACTTTCAACGACAAAACCATGGAGGTTAAAACTTCTGGTGATTATGTAGAGCATGGGCAGAAAGTAAAAATTACTCACATTGAATTAAATCAAATAACCGTACAACCTATCTAATTAAAAATATGGAATCAGAAGCAGTACCATTATTATTACTTGTTTTCGGAGGGATCATCTTTTTCTTCATTTTTCTATACTTCGTGCCCATCAGTCTTTGGATCACGGCCTTATTCTCTGGTGTAAAAGTTGGTTTGTTTGAACTGATGTTTATGCGCATCCGCAAGGTTCCGCCTCGCATTGTTGTTGATTCCCTTATTACTGCAACAAAAGCCGGCTTGCATCTAACATCTAACGAATTGGAAACACATTATCTGGCTGGTGGAAATGTGCCGAATGTAATTCGTGCCCTAATCTCAGCAGACAAAGCAAACATCAGCTTGAGTTTCAAACAAGCTACTGCTATTGATTTGGCAGGGCGTGATGTATTTCAAGCGGTACAGATTTCGGTTAATCCTAAAGTAATAACAACACCAAAAGTAGCTGCCGTTGCTGCCGATGGAATTCAATTAATTGCAATCGCACGGGTTACAGTTCGTGCAAGTATTGCGCAGTTAGTGGGTGGTGCTGGCGAAGATACAATCCTTGCCCGCGTTGGTGAAGGTATCGTTTCATCAATCGGTTCAGCTCGTTCACACAAAGAAGTGTTAGAAAGTCCTGATAAAATTTCAAAACTCGTTTTATCTCGCGGATTAGATGCGGGTACAGCATTTGAAATATTATCTATTGATATCGCTGACGTAGATGTAGGTGCAAACATTGGAGCAAAACTTCAGATCGATCAGGCCACAGCCGATTTAAAAGTTGCCGAAGCGAAAGCGGAAGAGCGCAGAGCGATGGCGGTTGCCCTTGATCAGGAAATGAAAGCAAAGGCAACAGAAGCACGTGCGAAAGTAATTGAAGCAGAGGCTGAAATTCCAAAAGCAATTGCAGCTGCTTTTGTAAATGGCAATTTAGGTATAATGGATTATTACAAAATGCAAAACGTTCAAGCTGATACGGATATGAGGAATTCTATTTCTGGCACTGGTAAAAGCTCAAGCGGACCAAAGAAAGATTAATAAGTCATCATTCATTCCTGAAATAGCCGCGTCCAAAAAAGATGCGGCTATTTTTTTATTTCATTTGCATCCAAGGCGATTTTTTTACCGCCAAAAAAGAATTGGTGGAAGCATCAAAAGAAATTCCATCATACACTAGTGGAATCGTGCTAATGCCTTGTAATGTAATGACACCATATTTTCCATCGCGTTCAATAATGACGTATCCATCAGAGGCATAATCAAGATGATGGTATTTTGGATTGATCCAAACCTTGCCTTGGATATCGGCTAAGCCGATTAAATTTTGTTGTTCGATTAAAACGTAGCCGTCTCGTAACAATTTAAGATGACTATATCGAGGAGGCAGAATTTGTTTACCATTCAAATCAATCAATCCGTACATTCCTTTTTGTTTTACCATTGCAAAACCATTTTCGAAAGAAGATACTTCATCGTAAGTAGGTTGAATAGCAATTTTATCTTCATGGTTAATAAAGCCCCACTTGCCTAAAATTTTAATAGCCGCTAAGTTTTGTTGAAATGGTTTAATGCCGTCATAACGATTGGCAATGCGTAACCTTCCTCGTGAGTCAACAAAACCATACTGACCATTTTTTTGAATTCCCCGAAGGCCTTCTGTTTCCGGAAAAATCTTTTGAATTGATCCTTCCGGTTGAACCTGACGATTAACAATAACACCATTCAAATCAATTTCCCAAACTGTTCCAGATGGAAGGTATTCAAACATCATTCTGGATCGGACTTCAATTTTGTTTTGCGTGAAGTAGATTACATTTCCATCAATCGATTTTAAGTACGTCTGTGTTGGCGCAAATTCCAGAAAACGATCGTTGCCTACAATCTTTACTTTATTAGCCCGTGGCGTTACTAACCATTCTTCTTTCAGACTAATGATTCCATATTGATTACGGAATTTCACTACAACATTTCCTTCATACACCTGAAGAAGTGAATCATAAGCACACGCAATTATTTCAGTACCCAACGAATTTATACCTCCAAAGAAATTTCGGCTCACGACAGGAAAAAAACTTCCGTTGAAATATCCTATACTTTCATACGCTTTATTGCTCAGCTGAACACCCAAAGAATCCAATACTATCCAGCTGTTTTTTCCGTCTACTTTATTTTGCGCGATTAAAAAATCACCGTCTCGTTTCAAGTCTTTGAACTTTGGTGCCAACAGTACTGAACCATCTAGCCGAACAATGCCAAACTTTCGATCCAGGGAAAATATGGCTTTCCCTTTTTTAAAATTGTCGAGATAATCAAAACGTATTGTGGTAATCGGTTTAAATTGATTGTCAGTCAATGTGATTTTTCCTGCGGTCTTAATTCGAAATAGACTTTTGCCAATGGAAACAATTGAATCCGCACGAAGCGTTTGCTTTATTGTTGCGTTGCCGTCCAGAAAAGACCAATCGTTCCCACCTCGCGCATAGACTTTCCCGTCATCATTGATTTTTATTTCCCGATAGATCGCCTCAATCTGTACTGAGCCTTCGCGATCAATCAATCCCTGCTGAAGGTTCTGATAAATGATTGCCGTGTTTTGTTTGAAAGTAGAAATGCTATCGATGTTAAATTCTGTGATCTGTTTTCCATTGTCAGTGAATAGCGCTGTTTTTGCATCAAAATTTTCAATCGCATAGCGAAGAGAGCCAAGGGGCTGAATACTTTTGTATTGCTGAGGAATCAATGTTCTGTTGGTGAGGTCAATCAGTCCGTACTTAAACTGATTACCTATTTTGGTAAAGACAATTGCACGAAGGGAGGAAATTTTTATACCATCATATTCGAATGGAATAATTTCTTTCCCCGAAAGGGATACACATCCCGTAACTGTGCGCAGCGATAAAGTCGATTTCTTTCTTGCAATAATTAAAGAAGCATCTCCAGGAAAAATTTCTTCAAACTCATCCTTTGTAATGCGGTGATTGCTCAGATTGATCAATCCCCACCGACCATTTGATTTATAGCCTGTAACATCGCCAAGCGTAGAAAAAGTATCATCACTCCAGCCCAAGGCTTCATGTTGGGCAGGTATTAAAACCTTCCCCTGGTCATTTTTAAGCCCAACTTTTCCATTCTCCTCAAAAACACTGTACTGGGCAGCAGTGGAAAAAAATGAGATCACTAAACACCAAAAAAAACAGCTCGCACGCTTCATCTAACTGCAAAGTTAGAAGGGAGAATGAAATGAATGGAATTTTTCTGAACTTTGAAACCAAATGTTATCTGTTAATGGTTAAAGGTTAATTGGCTTAAACCCTCAATTAACTGCAATCCATTTACGATTAACCATTACTATTAACTTAATCTGAAACATGTACATCGAACAACTATACACGAATTGTCTGGCCGAGGCGGCTTATTATATAGAATCAGATGGCGAGGCAGCTATTATTGATCCACTCCGTGAAACGGAACCGTATATCGAACTCGCTCGAAAAAGAAACGCCAAGATCAAATACGTTTTCGAAACGCATTTTCACGCTGATTTTGTTTCGGGACATCTTGACCTGGCACGAAAGGTAAATGCACCGATCGTTTATGGTCCTTTGGCCAACACACAGTATAAAGTTTACAATGCCAAGGATGGTGAAGAGTTTACACTTGGTAAATTAAAAATTCGGGTGTTACATACTCCTGGTCATACACCTGAATCATCTTGCTACTTATTATTGAACGAAGAAGGAAAAGAGCACGCCATCTTTACAGGTGATACATTATTTGTTGGCGATGTTGGTCGCCCTGACTTATTGGATGGCGTAATGACCAGCGAGGAATTAGCGAGTATGATGTTTGATTCGCTCACCAAAAAAATTAAAACATTGCCTGATCAGGTTATCGTTTATCCGGCACACGGACCAGGTTCTGCCTGTGGAAAAAATATAGGTAAGGAAACAGTCTCTACTATTGGCGAGCAAAAGAAATTCAACTATGCTCTGAAAGACATGAGTCGTGAAGAATTTATTTCGAAAGTAACGGATGGCATTCTTCCTCCTCCACAATATTTCTTTGAAGATGCCCGCATCAACAAGATGGGTTACGAACCAATCGAAGATGTAATCCGTGAAAATACAAAACCATTGCAGTTGGCTGAATTTAAAAAAATAGTCAATGCCGGTGCAACCATTCTTGATACGCGCAATGCTGATGAATTTGAAAAAGGATTTATTCCTGGTTCAATCAATATCGGACTCAATGGACAGTTTGCTGTTTGGGTAGGCACACTCATTGACATTCGCAAAGACCTTGTATTGATAACGGATATCGGAAAAGAAAGCGAAACCATTTTACGTCTTGCCCGCGTTGGTTATGAAAAGATTGCAGGTTATTTAGAGGGTGGTGCAAAAAGTTTTGACGGGAAATTAGAAACCGTTAAGTCGATTACCGCAGAAGAAATGAAAACAGGAATGCAAAAAGGCATTGATGTATTGGATGTCCGCAAACCTGGCGAATGGAATGTAAGTCATTTGAAAGACGCTACCTTCCTGCCGCTTTCGGATTTTCCAAAAATTCTCGAAGGCATGGATAAGGGAAAACCGTATATCGTTCATTGCGGAGGAGGTTATCGCTCCATGACCGCCATTTCCATTATGAAAAATCACGGCTTCCAAAACCTGATTAACATATACGGAGGTTTTGGTGCCATGCAACAAGCAGGGCTGGAAGCTATTACCGAGGAATTGGTTAATGGTTAATCCTATTCATAAAATGAATCAGCTCTCAAAACTTTTTCTGGGAATCATTTTACTCATTGGAACAGCAAGTACCTCTTGCTTCTCACAAGCCTTTAAAAATGCGGACGAAGCTTTTTCCAACGCATCATCAACCAACAAAAAAGTTTTACTCGTTTTCTCCGGATCAGATTGGTGCGCTCCTTGTGTTCAATTTGAAAATAAAATCTTATCAACGACTACATTTATAGATTTCGCTGACAAGAATCTGGTTATTATCCATGCCGATTTTCCGCAACGGAAGAAATTATCAAAAGAAATACAATCGCAAAATGATGCGTTGGCGGAGCAATACAATCCAACCGGAGAGTTTCCGGAAATCATTTTACTTCGCTCTGATAAATCAGTAGTAAAGAAACTGTCGTATAGCAATCAATCGACTGATGAATTTATAATCGAGATCACTCCCTACCTATCCAAATGATTTCGCAGGCGCGATGTGAATGTAAAAAGCAAGTCCGGTTAATGGGATCTTCTTTTGAATTCATCATCGTAGAAAAAGAAGAATTAGGCTATGACTTTATTGAAATAGCAATCGCTGAAGTCAAGAGAATTGAGAATTTACTTACTGAATTTTCTACCACCTCGCAAACATCCCAGATCAATCAATCAGCGGGAATAAAATCAGTACATGTTGATGAAGAGGTTTACTCCATCATCAAACGAAGCACTGAACTTTCCAAACTCACTCAAGGAGCCTTAGACATTACTGCTGTAGCTCTTCGAAAATTATATAATTTCAAAGGCCAGGAGTTCTTGTTACCTGATGAAGATCAAATCAGAAATATATTAGATCTAGTTGGATACAGTAAAATTGATCTGTCAAAACCAAATGAGGTTTACTTAACAAAATCAGGAATGCACATTGCTTTTGGGGCGATAGGGAAAGGATATGCAGCAGATCGTGTAAAAAAAATCCTAATAGAAAAAGGAGTAAATGATGCTGTGATCAATGCTAGCGGAGATTTAACAGCTTGGGGAAATAGACTGGACGGAACTCCATGGAAAGTAGGAATTGCTGATCCCAACAATCCATCCAACATGATAGCATGGCTAACCATTCAAAATTCTTCCGTAGCAACCTCTGGCGATTATGAACAGTATTTCGAACGAAACGGTGTTCGCTATTCTCATACCATCGACCCAAAAACAGGACATCCTATACAAGGTGTCAAAAGTGTTACCATCTTTGGCCCAAGCGCGGAATTATGTGACGCCCTTGCGACTGCCGTTACTATAATGGGAGTTAAGGTAGGATTACATTTTCTTGAACAACTACCTAACACGCATGGAATCATTGTAAATGATCGGAATAAAATTTTTACTTCACGATATTTGAAATGGAATAATCCCCAACCTCATGAATAAGACCCTCCTGAAATACTTAGCTCTCCTCATCACTGCCCTTGCGGCACTGTCATGTGAAAGTGTAAAGCCATATCAACGAGTTTATCTCAATGACCATGAAATGAAACCTGGTCAACGCGGTGCTCGAAGTTTTGAAGAGAGCGTTCAAGTTTATCGCGAAGGTGCATCAGGCGGTGGAAGTAGCAAAACCAGTGGTGGCTGTGGCTGTAATTAATGTAGTGTGAAGAAGCATTACATCATCATTGGTTTATTAGCAGCATCTCTTACCTCAGCAGGTCAGCGATTGGATAGCGTTTACAAAAAGCAAGTGCTTTCTAAAACAGATGTACAAGTCATGTTTTCGTATTACACGCAAGACAATAATCATTCTGCAGTAACAGGAGGTATCGGCACAGAAAATCTGCAAGTGTATTCATCTCAAATTTTTATCGATCATCAACGCGATTCATCCAACACCATTCACATCGATGGTGGTGTTGATATTATAAGTTCTGCATCTACAGATAATATTGACTTTGTTGTCTCGTCTGCATCAAAAGTTGATGCACGGTCGCACATAAATATTGGATATAATCGGTTGTTACGCGATAAGCAAAATCGAATCGGTGGCAATCTGGCGTATTCTATTGAATCCGATTATACTTCGCGCGGTGGCGGATTAACATGGAGCAAAGTTAGTGCTGATCAAACGCGCGAAGTATCAGCCAATGTTCAGGTTTTTTTTGACGACTTACGATGGGGAAGATTTGAAGGAGGGAAACCTATTAAATTAATTTATCCTTCTGAGCTGCAAACAAAAGAATGGTTCGATTCCTATAAACGTAATTCATTCAATGTATCGTTTGGTCTTTATCAAACTATAAACCGAAGGATGGCCCTCGGAATTTATCCCGGTCTATCCTATCAAGCCGGTGAATTGGCCACACCTTTTCATCGCGTTTATTTTACAGACGATTCCAAACGCGTTGAGAATCTTCCGGAAAGTCGGTTGAAAATTCCGATCGGTGTTCAACTCAATTCTTTTTTAGGAAGTCGCTGGATACTTCGCTCCTACTATCGGTTTTATTGGGATGACTTTGGAATTGTGGCGCATACCTTTTCAATTGAATCGCCAATCAAAGCTACTCGAGTGTTGACGTTCACTCCATTCATTCGACTTTACACGCAGACTAAGGCAGATTATTTTAAGCCCTACAAACAGCACGACATTAGTCAACAATTCTATACATCTGATTATGATTTGTCTGGATTCACAAGTTACAAGACCGGTATCGGAATTCGTTACGCACCATTCAATGCACAGCATCGCATTAATTTTAAAGAAGTTGAATTGCGTTACGCTTATTACAAGCGATCAGACGGTTTGGCTGCTCATATGATTGCTACTTATTTGAGTTTTAATAGTCGGAAGAAAAGGATGTGATCTAGAATTTTATTGATTATGAGCGGTTTCATTGAATTTATCTCCCATTTGAAAAATCAAACCTGAAACCTTCAACTTTTAACCTTTAACCATTTCTCCAACATTACTATATTTGATAACCATCCTTATCCTTATGAGAAAAATCTTCATCCTTACCTCCATCGCTGTTTCAGCGCTTCTTATTTTTTTGGCCTTCTACTGGACTTGGGCGCTACTCGGTTTCTTAATCGTTGGACCGTTGGTTGTAATGGGTGTTGAGGACATGGTTCAAACAAAGCAATCTCTTAAGCGAAACTTTCCTTTGTTAGGAAGATTACGTTATGTCTTCGAAGATTTACGTCCAAAGATTCAACAATATTTTGTTGAATCGGATACAGACGGATCGCCCATTAATCGTAATGATCGGTCAGTCATTTATCAAAGAGCAAAAAAACAAGTTGATACTACACCCTTCGGAACACAACTTAATGTATATGCCGAAGGATACGAATGGATGGGGCACTCTATTGTGCCTGTTGATTTTCACAAGATCAATCATCATCCACGATGTTTGGTTGGTAATAGAGATTGTAAACAACCCTACTCCGCCAGCTTATTGAATGTATCGGCCATGAGTTTCGGTTCTCTTAGCAGCAATGCCGTTGAAGCGCTGAATGCAGGTGCAAAAATTGGAAGCTTTGCTCACAATACCGGAGAAGGTGGTTTGAGTCCCTATCACTTAAAAAATGGTGGTGACGTTATCTGGCAAATTGGTACCGGATATTTTGGTGCGCGCGATGAGAATGGAAACTTTTCAGGTGAAGTTTTTAAGATAAATGCGCTGAAGCATGAAGTAAAAATGATTGAAATAAAACTTTCACAAGGAGCGAAACCTGGACACGGTGGTATTCTGCCAGCGGCTAAAAATACTCCGGAAGTAGCAGCCATCCGAGGTGTGAAAGCCGGTACTACAGTTTACTCACCTCCTTTTCACAGCGCTTTCTCTACACCGAAAGAGTTGATATTATTCGTTAAAAAATTGCGTGAACTATCCGGTGGAAAACCGATTGGGTTTAAGCTATGCATCGGCCGCAAAAGTGAATTTATTTCGATTTGCAAAGCCATGGTAGAACTCGATGCCTACCCAGACTTTATTACAGTTGACGGTGGCGAGGGCGGAACAGGAGCTGCACCACCTGAATTCTCAAACTTTGTCGGCATGCCATTGCTCGATGGGCTTTCTTTTGTAGCGAACATGCTTAACGGCTTCGATGTCAAACAGCATATTAAAATTATTGCCTCCGGAAAAATTCTTACTGGTTTTCAAATGGTAAGAGCCATTGCATTAGGTGCAGATATGTGTAGCAGTGCGCGTGCGATGATGATGGCGTTGGGGTGCATCCAGGCACTTGAATGTAATAAGAATACATGTCCTACTGGTGTCGCCACACAAAATCCATACTTTACGAAAGGATTGGTAGTGGAGGATAAAAAAATTCGCGTAGCCAACTACCACAAACATACGGTTGAAAGTTTTGTAGAGTTGATTGGTGCGTCTGGTTTAGATAATCCAGAGAAATTGAATCGTCATCAAATTACACGCAGGGTGTTTATGAATGAGGTGCGCACGTTCGAAGAAATCTATCCATCTGTTCCGGTAGGTGCGATGTTGAGCGAAACGGTTCCGGCACCATATGCTAATTCATTTAATTCGGCTAGCGCAGATAAATTTTAAAGTGAGCTTAACGCACCTATAAGTTCTTTTGCCTTCTTTCGTATATGACCGTCCGTGTCATTTAAAAATAAATTTAAAAGGACTTTATCGCCTGCAAAACTGTCAGCAATAGTCATTGCCCACTCACGATGTCTGGTAATACTGTCATTGCTAAAAATATTAAAAAGCATTTTCCAATTCTGCGCATTACAATGCTCTGCTAAAACATATCCAATTGATTTTCTTATTTTTTCGTTTGTTGTTTGGGTATAGAGATTAATAAAAAAGTCAAAGTCGGTAAATTCCCAAATACTTGATAACCCTTCAATTGCTGTTTGTTGAATCACCAAGTCGCCCGATGTAGTCAAAGATTTTATTTTGTCATGCGCTCTAGTACTCAATAAATTAGATAGTGCCTTTATTGCCGCTGTCACAATAAATTGATTTGCATTATCAAGAAAGGTCAGCAACTTATCTTCGCACCTTAATCCATTTTTGTTCTTTCCAATAGCATCAATTGTAGCTCTTACATGCGTCCAGTCATTGATATTCAATAAACTAACCAAGGCATCAATGGATTTGTCAGAGGTATGTAGACCAAGTCCAGAGTAACCGACCCAACAAGCAGGAGTTGTTTGTTTAGTCATTTCAATCAATTCATCAACTGTCCTGTCTCCAGAAACTTGATCGAGGTTTTGGTTGTCTAATGATGTCATGATAATTTGTCTTGTTCTTGGGTTGCCGCTAACAATATAATGGAGTAGGGATTAAAACTCATCCACCTTCCTCAAACTATCGTGAAGTTTTATAAGCTGATCTTGCAAGGATTTGATTTCCGATCTATCCTTTGCTATGTCGCCTTCCATGGTCATGTTTTCTTTTTCCATGCCATCATTTCTTATTCGAAGTTTTCCGGCATCTGAATCACCGCTGTTTATCTTCTTATTGTTATCCAGCATCGACTTCTTATTCTTCTCGATCTTCTTTTCGTCTGAAGTAATTTCTTCCTCTTTATCCTTAAGAATCTTTTGGAGCTCTTTTATCTTTTTGTTGTAGTAATCTTTATAGTGAAATTTTACAAAACTCTTCACCAGCTTCTCGCCTTTTTCAAATTCATCGGAATAGAGGTTACTCCCAAAATGAATGTCATACCCCGGACTAAAAGTAAACGCCACGGCCGTTCCACCTGATTCGGGAGTAAAAAAGGTTCGTTGATCAATGCGCAGGTCAGACATCTCGTTGAGTTGTACTTTATCGACCATCATCATGGTCTTACTTTCCTTGGAAGTCTTAAGGTTAAGCGCCTCCTTCATAAAATCTTCGTACGATTCCATGCAATCATCGGGCGCCTGGTCGAGGTGAGCAACCCACGCTTCGATGTCTTTTCCCTCCTGATTTTTGATAGTGTTACTTTCGACCTTCAATTGCTGGGCTGAACTGACTACAACCATTAATACAAATGCGAGGGCTGTTAAATGCATTTTCATAAAACTGGGTTT
>JANODK010000175.1:0-3091 GCA_031412655.1 Chryseolinea sp. | reverse complement strand
CTTTATCAGGAGGTGGAAGATCGGATTGAAGGGGTAGAATAAGGTTCTCGAATTAGGGTAGAATGGTGGTAGGGGTATAAGAACCCTATCCACCATTTTCAAAGTTTAAACCTCATTATTTAAATTCACGGAAGCTACTAAAGTCTGTCAGGAGGTGGAAGCTCGGATTGACAGGATAGACAGAATCGGCTAGCATGAAATCTGTGTTTTTCACTCACCTTAGTCACCTTGACAGCAATTCAGTTCAAAATCTATATATTTTTTAGCTACCATGAGTAATATTTTAAAGGATGAATTATCTAAACAAGAATTAGGACAAATTCGTTCTAATATTGAACGTATTATTTCTAGCTATAGGCACATTTGGGATGTTTATACAGAACTATTACAAAATAGTGCAGATGCAATTATTGAACAATTTGGAGAGGAAAATATCAGTCAAGGTAAAATTGACCTGCAAATAAATCCCGATAATAGAGAAATTATTATAGTAGATAATGGTGTTGGAATAGAAGAAGCAGAAATATCAAAAATACTTGTTACTGGAAAATCGCTTAAAAGAGAGCGTAATGCAGGAAAATTCGGTTTTATGGGCTATGGATTTACATTTGTTGTTTTTCAAAGTGAATATATAAAAATAGAAAGTGTTACAAATGGAAGAAAAGCATCAAGAACATATAAAAAATTATATCAATTTGTTTACTCAGATTCAGATATACCAAATTCAGAAGAGGAGGAAGCGGGCTATCAAGCACAAGAAGTTAGTCAAGAAAATGGTACAAAAATTACAATTAAATTTCCCCAAATTTTTCCAGATGAAGTAGTTGAAGAATCTTTAGCAGCAACATTTCGGATAGCAAAATCAGACGAAAGTATTAAAGCAGTCCTTAGAACTCAATCAATTGTAGGCTTCTTAGATCGAGTATTTGATGACGGTGATTGTTTTGAATTTAACTTAAAAATAAATGGAAAAATTATTCCTATAAAAACTGGCTATTTGACTACTAGAGAGGTAGTTCAGTCAGTTCTTAAGAGTGAAAGTCAATTTTATGATAGACCTACTGAGTATGAGAAATTTATAGAGTTAACAGAGAAATTACCAGCAAATGCCAAAGAACAAGCAAGGAAAGCTATAGTATTAGATGAAAAAATAGACCATATAGAAATTGGCATTAGAAATCCAATACACGCTCGTATATTTATTTCTGCAACAAGTAAATCTCATATTAGTCAATTTAATGAAAGTTTTAGAAATGAGGACGGTATCTCCTCAGATTTTCAGTTAGAACATGGATTGTGGTTGGCAATATGTGGGATGCCTATAGGTGTTTGTTTAGACCCTTTTCAACAAAGTAACTACTTACCTTATACAGTAATTGTTGATATAAAAGATATGTCTATCCGAAAAGAACTTGATGCTGGTCGTAAAGGGATTAGCGCTTATCGGATGAAACAAATAGCTGATAAGATTTTAGAGGTATTGAAGGAAAGAAATTTCATAAAATACCGTCGTTATATTGTAGGGGGTGGTGATAGTCGAATTAGTAATCCCCTCTACGATCCTAAACAAGAGCTTGGTATTAAATTTAAACAAAAGAAATGGTTTGATTCAATTTTAACACATAAATATTTTCCTCCCTTTGAAGAACAAGAAGTGATTAGTATTTTTGTGGAAATGGTTTCCCAAAAAATATTAAGAGGGTATTTCCTTAAAGTTCTTTCAGGTTATCAAGTCTATGATGGGCTTTACGAATATCACTTGGAGCAAAATGAAGAAGTAGAGTATTCAGAAAATAATAAATTAGGCGTGTACAGAAATATATTCAATGCTAATGGTGGTAGTCTAAAAAAAGACATTTTGTTAGAATTTAAAAAAGAGTTAAATACCATTTATAAAGATATCGATACCAACAAAAAAGATATTAGTCACATTGATATTTTAGTGGTTTGGACTGTAAATTTTGAAAATAAAGATAAACTACAAAAAGATAAAGGAGACATTCTCAACGAGAAAGATGTGACTACTAATGTTTTTCATGGTGTCACTCATCAATTGTTTATAGGAAGTAGACAACAACCGTTACCCATTATTGAACTCAAAAGGATATTAGAAATAATGTATAATTATCAAGAATAAAATGAATCCAACTATGCACGCTCAACAACTTGAATTATTCGATCTATTCAATCCACATTCTATTGAAACTGTCCGATCGCAATTAAGGTTCGTAGACTTATTTGCTGGGATTGGTGGCTTCAGAATCCCTCTGGAAGAATTAGGCTGTAAATGTTTAGGGTATTCAGAAATTGACAAAAAAGCCATTCAAGTTTATCGAGATAATTTTATTAAAGATGCCAACTCAGATGAAGTATATTTAGGGGATATTACCAATCTAAATCAATTACCTTTTGCCATAGATGTATTAGTGGGTGGTGTTCCCTGTCAACCTTGGTCGATCGCGGGTAAATTGCAAGGTTTGGACGACCCAAGAGGCAAGTTATGGACAGATGTATTTAGGGTAGTAAAAGCTAATCATCCCAAAGCTTTTATATTTGAAAATGTCAAAGGCTTGACAGAACCAAGAAATATAGAAAGCTTGAAGTACATAATTGATAACTTGACATCATCTGGTTATGTTGTCAAATACGAGGTGCTAAACTCCTATGATTTTGGATTGCCGCAAGATAGAGATAGAATGTTTATTGTTGGGATTAGGAACGATCTAGAAAGATGCTGGGGATTTACATTTCCTAAACCTGTCGATAGCGCGATCAAGCTGTATGATGTGATACCAGGGATTCAGCGTAGCAATTTTACGAAGCAAAAATTTTCACCAACGGTTTTATTTGATGGCAAAATACCGGGTTCCAGAGGCAGATTTCAAAAGCTAGATGAATTAAATGACTTTTTCTTATTTACTGATATTAGAGATGGACATACTACCATCCATTCTTGGGATTTAATCGAAACAACTAGCAGAGAAAAATTAATTTGTCAAACGATTATGAAAAATCGGAGAAAAAATATTTATGGAGACAAGGACGGTAATCCTTTAGAATTTAAAGTGTTAGCAACACTAATTCCTGAGTT
>JANODK010000174.1:0-10710 GCA_031412655.1 Chryseolinea sp. | reverse complement strand
TGTTTAGATAAACAAAAAGCCCGAATCCATTACAGATTCGAGCTTTTGCTTTTGTTTGATAGTGAGCTTGTGGAGTCGGAGGGAATCGAACCCTCGTCCAGAGAAGATAAAGACGTACTTTCTACATGCTTAGTTGACTTTAATTGTCGGGAGCAGCAAGGCAGGCAACAACCTAAACCATTCCGTATTTACTTGTCTTAACCGTGCTTAGTATCATCACACGGAGCAATTCTGCATTACGACACCGATTATCAGCACCTGCAAAACTACAATGCTGAGCGATGATGGCTTTCCCGATCTGATCGGGACGAGGCTAATTCATCCTATCGGATAAATTAAGCAGCCATGGCGTAGTTAGACTCGCCAAGTATGGTTTGGAACTATCTTTCAAGGCTCTCATTCCATGAGCCTGCATGCTTGCACACGTCATCACACATCCTGTCAAAACCGGTCGA
The DNA here is from genome assembly GCA_031412655.1 of Chryseolinea sp. Classification (GTDB taxonomy): domain Bacteria; phylum Bacteroidota; class Bacteroidia; order Cytophagales; family Cyclobacteriaceae; genus Chryseolinea. Next base: position 10,255 of record JANODK010000174.1, on the reverse strand, counting down.
CCCCAAATTAATTTTCAATGAACAATTGGCCAATATGCAAATTGAGAGACAAATATAAGATTAAAAAAGTTTCACTGAATTATCGCGCGAGCTGATGCGCTTGCAATAGTCTTTTATCGTGAGTCCAAATATCAGATTGACTCGTTTTTACAGCAGCAAGAACGAAACAATCTATTAACCCTACGCCCTTCGTGAACAATTTATACTTGAAGGATAATCTACCTGCTTCAATAAACAAATTGTGCTCATCCACTTTCGGTATGTTTTTCCAGTATTCTAAAATTAATTTTTCTTCATGCTCATCGCGAACACCTTGAAGGAGTTCTCCAAAAACTAAACTAACTCCATAAATCTGTTGGTGCTCAAGGTATTCGATAACCTTTTCCTCCAAAACCGGATCAGCTCTACGAAAGAAATCAATCCAAATGGAAGTATCTACTACAATCAAAGCTCACGGTTTAACGCCCGTACCTTCTCGGCAGTAAAACCATCCCTGAATTGAAGCGGCTTGTCTTTTACTTTTTGAATTGACTTTCTGATTTTTTGATGCGCTACGTAATCCTTTAAGGCAATAAGAATGCTTTCGGTGATGTTTTTGCCACCACTCAACTTCTTTACCTCAAGAATAATCTCATCGGGGAGTAATGCTGTTATTTTCATATCAAAACAATTCTTATGCAATTATACGATAAGCCATCGTATAAATTATTTAATGAGATGGTGTCAAAATTCTGCCTTTATTAAAAAAAATAGTAGAATTAACCGATTAACGATTATCCATTAACGATTAACTACTAATTTCGACCCGATGGAAAATTTTGTTGTTTCGGCTCGGAAATACCGCCCCACTGGCTTTGATGAAGTGGTTGGGCAGGAGCATATTACCACCACACTCAAAAATGCCATCGATAATAATAAACTGGCGCAGGCACTTTTGTTCTGTGGTCCGCGTGGAGTTGGTAAAACAACCTGTGCCCGTATTGTCGCGCGACTCATTAATGGGTTCGAAGAAAAAGCTGCCACCAATTCCCTTAATATTTTTGAGTTGGATGCCGCGTCCAACAACTCGGTAGAGGACATCCGTAACCTGATCGACCAGGTTCGTTATCCTCCTCAATTCGGAAAATATAAAGTCTATATTATAGATGAGGTGCACATGCTTTCCAATGCGGCCTTCAATGCTTTTTTGAAGACATTGGAAGAACCACCGTCCTATGCCATTTTTATTCTTGCTACAACAGAGAAACACAAGGTAATTCCAACCATTCTTTCGCGTTGCCAGATTTTTGATTTCAATCGAATTCAAATTAGCGATATTGCCAATCACTTAAAAAAGATTGCCGATACCGAAAGCATTCCAACAGAAGTTGAGGCATTGCATTTGATTTCGCAAAAAGCAGATGGTGCTTTGCGCGATGCCCTTTCTATTTTTGATTTGATGGTAACGTACTCTGCGGGTAAGGGAGTTACCTTTAAAGATACCCTAAGCAATCTCCATATTCTGGATTATGACTACTATTTCCAGGTGGTCGATGCTTTGCGCGCACAACATCATACACAACCTTTGTTGCTGTTGGATGAAGTATTGCGCAAAGGATTTGATGGACATAATTTTATTGTTGGCTTAAGTGAGCATCTTCGTAACCTATTAGTATCACAAGACGAACGCACCACACAATTAATGGAAGTGCCCGACAGTGTTAGAAGAAAATATGCTGAACAAGCCAAAGCTGTGTCTCCATCGTTGCTGCTTACCTGGCTAAACATTGGCAATCAATGCGATATTCATTTTAAGAGCAGCAAGAATCAACGTCTTTCGGTTGAACTAGCATTGATGAAGATGGCACACGTTGGGGCCGTACTCCAGCTTGACCAATTGAACCATCAACAGGATGGGTTAAAAAAAAAAGTAGCGTAACATCTGAGGAACCAGAAGCTCAAACCTCTCCAGCTGCTGAAGCAACAATTGAAACAAAAGTAGTTATACCCGCTGAACCAACACCTGCTGTTGTGCCTGCTGCACGTCAAGACTTTTCCGAAAAATCAAGGTTCAAATCAGCTCCTAAGACGACTGTTAAACTGACCAACTTATTAAAAGTTGAACCGAAGAAAGAAGAAGAGATAACAGCAGCAGAGATTCAAAGAGAAGCCGATCAGGATTTTACCCTTGATTCACTTCAACTGGCCTGGAAAGATTTTGCAGAGCAACGAAAAAAATTTCAGGCTGAGTTTCAAATGCTTCTGCAACCCTTTGATTTGGATAAAAATCAAATTGTTGTTCACCTCCTCAATCCGGTTCAGGATACCATGCTTGCCGGACTGAAAAGTGAACTGACCACCTATTTGCGGGAGAAGCTAAAAAACAACTCTATTCACATTTCAGGAGAGCTTCGGGAAATGGATCAAAAAAAAATGAAATATACCGATCGGGATAAATTTGACTTCCTTTTGGATAAAAACCCTCTATTAAAGGAGATGAAAGACCGTTTAGGGCTTCATACAGACTTCTAAGTAACCCTCCAGCGCACGCTTGCGTAAAATAATTTCGATTTCAATACGTTGCCCAAACTGATTGTTCCCTTAGTTTTGTAAGATTTTAGAAACGATACCTATGGCACTTGATATACAGACGCAAATCCCGGTTGTGGATGGCACAACCATTACCAAAGACGAATTTTATAAACAGTATTATAAGCCTCAAAAACCGGTTGTTTTACGTGGTTTATGGAAACCTTATCCAGCCTACAGCAAATGGACAATGGATTTCTTTCGCCAATCTATGGGCAACATTGAAGTTGGTCTTTTCGGAAACCGTAAAGAAGACCTTTCCAAGACTTTACAAATACCAAACGAAACCATGCGTTTCGATGATTACCTAAATTTGATTGAGCGCGAACCAACAGACCTTCGATTATTTTTATTTCCCATATTTAAACACAAGCCTGAACTGCTAAACGATTTTGATTACCCGCCCATTGTAAAGCGCTACATCAAACTTCCGTTTATGTTTTTTGGTCCTCCGAAATCCATTGTGCGCATGCACCAGGATATTGATATGAGCAATGTATTTCTCACGCAATTTCATGGAACAAAAAGAGTAGTGCTTTTTCCACCAAGCCAATCAACTTTGTTATATCGATTACCTTTTAATGTTCACTCAACCGTAGATGTTGACAATCCCGATTATAAAGCATATCCAGGACTGAAATATGTAAAAGGAATGAAGACGGTGTTAGAGCATGGCGACACCTTGTTTATGCCAAGCGGCTACTGGCATCACATTGAATACCTTTCGGGTGGTTTTGGTTTGTCGGTTAGAACACTGGCGCACGGTATACCGATGACACTAAAAGGTGTTTGGAACATCACGGTGCAACGAACAATCGACAACCTGATGCGAAAATTGAATGAAGAAAAATGGTTTGCGTACAAAAAGAATCTGGCCTACAAACGTGCTGAAAAAGCAATCAAAGAAATAGAATCTGATCCAGGTATGAACCATGGTCATAAACCTGCTTATCAGTAACAGAATTTAATTCGATACAAACAGTCCGGCTTTTCATTAAGCCGGACTTTTTATTTTCAGAAAAATCCACCCTTTCTTCTACTGGTTGATCTTCGAGTTGTTGTTCCAAACAAAACACCAAAAACTCCGCGTACTAATTCACGACCAATTTGTTTTGTTACCGGTGATGAGATCACTTCTTCAAACGTTGACTTCTCTTGTTTTTTGGAAGTTGTGCGAGGTGCCGGTTCAGCTTCTTCTCTACTGACCTTGTCTTCCTGCTGTTGCGCGATACGGTCGTTCAATAATTCAAACGCGCTTTTTGGATCGACTGCGTCTTTATACTTTTTATAGAAATCAGAATCGTTCAGAAGCGTTTTGTATTCAGTTTCATCCAACGGTCCCATTGTAGAAGATGGTGGTGCTAAATGCGTAACTACCGTTTCAGTTGGAATTCCTTTTTCATTCAACACTGTAATAAATGCCTGACCTGTGCCAAGTTGTGTGAACTGTTGCTCCATGTCATAAAACTCAGACTTCGGAAAAGTTTTTACAGTTTCTCTTAATGCTTTTGCATCATTTGGTGTGAATGCACGAATTACATGATGTATTCTATTCCCCAATTGCGACAAGACCGAAGCGGGAACATCTTGAGTCACCTGAGTGCAAAAGAAAATACCTACACCCTTCGATCGAATCAATCGGATTACCTGTTCGATTTGATCCATGAATGCTTTCGGTGCGTCCTTAAAAAGCAAGTGCGCTTCATCCAAAAAGAAAATCAACTTGGGTTTATCCAAGTCGCCTGCTTCTGGCAAACGTTGATAAAGCTCTGCAAGCAAGGCAAGCAGGAATGTAGAAAATACAGCCGGTTGATTTTGAACATCCGAAACGTTCAACAAACTGATTACACCTTTTCCATCTACCTTCTCAAAAAGATCATCCACTTCAAATGACGTTTCACCAAAAATCTGATTGAGACCTTGTTGTTCGAGTGAAACAATTTTGCGCAAGATGGTGCCGGAGGTAGCCGAAGAAATTTTTCCGTAATCATTTTTTATTTCAGCAGCACCAGGTCCTTCGGTTAAGTAATTCAATACTTTCTTAAGATCGTTGAAGTCAACAATCGGTAGTTTCTTATCATCCGAATACTTAAAGATTACATTCAACACACCGGTTTGAGTATCATTCAACTCTAAAATTTTGCTAAGCAATATGGGACCAAACTCGGTGACTGTAGCGCGCATCTGTGCTCCCAACTTTCCGCTCAATGAATATATCTCTGTTGGGAATCCTGATGGTGTGTATTTTATTCCAAGCGCTGCTGCACGCTCTGTGATCTTATCGCTTACCGCACCTTCTTTTGAAATTCCCGAAATGTCTCCCTTCATATCCGGCATAAAAACAGGTACACCAGCTGCTGATAGTTGTTCGGCAATTAGTTGAAGTGTTCTTGTTTTACCAGATCCTGTTGCACCGGTTACCAATCCATGTCGATTCATCATCCGCAGTGGGAGATTAACTTTTGCATCGGCAATAATCTCGCCTTCAAATATTCCTGCACCCAGATAAATGGATGCGCCATTTATGGTATACGATTTATTAATGGCTGCAATGAATTGTTCTTTTGACATAAGAAGATATTTTAACTGAAGGGATTCATAGTATTCAGTAAACTCACTTTGCCACGAACCTGCCTGCCGGCAGGCTGGGACACTAAGGCCTAAGTTTCACAAGGGAGTTCTAAATATTGTTTCTGCTCACGAATTAAAGGTTATAAAAAAAACCCGGACGAACCGGGTTAGATTTTTTACTATTTCGGCTCCACATAATTCTGGAAGGTGTAGTTAAATCCGAAATTAAACATCTGGCTAAACTGTGCGCCAGAGTCCTGATCGTAATCGTAAAGCAAGATGCCTCCGAGACCCACGTTGATGAATTTATTTACTTTGGCGTTGAGCATTACTTCAAGGCGATGATCAATTGTTTTTAATTCTAAGGTTTCGTAATTGGCATACATCATATAACGCGCCTTTAAATTAAGGTTCTTTGCAATGTCTTTGCTAAACTCTGAAGTTAATTGAAAGGCTAGCCATTCAAAACGAGTTGACTCTCCAACTTCAACACCGTAGGGCGCTATAGGATCTACTGCATCGAATCTTCCATTATTTTCTCTCACAATGGTGACTCGTGGGGCAAACGGAGAAATGCGAACATAAAAATAATCTACCGGATGATACTCAAGACCTGTGGCGGATGTGATAAACGCAGGCGCCATGAAATCAGAAATTAAAATGGACGAGTCTGCTCCGAGAGGGGTCTTCTCATATTTATAACCAGCACTGAACTGTGAAAGGAAATTAAGCGAAGTGAAAACACCCCAATTTTTATTCAGCTCATAACCGTATTTTGTATCTAAGTATATACGATCAAGCGTTTTGCGTTGACCCTGACCTTTGTTGTTTACAAATCCGTAGAGGAAACCAATTTGATTATCCCAGGAACGTTTACCGTCTTTGAAGTTTGCAGTGTAATTGAAAAGACCATTAACACCAATAGAGTTTATTCCCCCGGCTTTCCAATTGGACGAAAATGCAGCCTGGTTTAAGTTGATATTAAATACCAACTTCTTCTTCCATCGCGAAAGCGTATCGGGTTTTACAATTTGAGCATGCGATTGAATACACATGGTTGCCAGAAAAAGCAACGGCAAGACAATGAGGGGATTTTTTTTCATCATTTCGGGTCTGGATTTAAAGCGAAAATAAGCCTTAAAACCTAAACTCCGAAACTCAAATGTTGTTCAACTTGATTTCGTCTAACGCTACTTCAGTAAGTGGTTTAGTGATGAACTTGATAACATGGTTGTTATTCACAATCTTATCAATATCACGTTTGTTGTCGGAGCTGGAAAGGATAATTACCTTACACTTATTGCGTACAACTTCATTGAATTTTTCAAACTCATATAGAAACACAAAACCATCAACGATGGGCATGTTAATATCCAGGAAAATAAGACTGGGTAGGTTTTCTGCATTGCTCTGGTTTTCCCGGAGATAGTCAAGCGCTGCTTTGCCCGATCCTTTTACCTCAACTCGACTGGAAAACTTGGTGATTTCGATGATACGCTTGCTGATAAAATTATCAGTGTCGTTGTCATCAACCAGCATGACTAAATCTATTGTTTTAAAATCCGTTTGCATCAAAGTTTTGTAAATCTGTCCTCACATTGTTCTTCAAGAACCACAAAAATATCCTTTTTTGGAATATAAGTTTGGCTATATCTTGAAAATCGAGCCCTTAACCTAAGAAATTAATTGAAACAGTCCAAAATGAGTGGCTACCTCTGTTTGATCATTAACTTTTCACCAACCGAAACAGCAAAATCCTTCTTGCCATTCCATTCCATGAGGTCTTTAATGGTTACGTTATACTTTCGAGCAATACTGTATAAGGTGTCAGTTGATTTCACAACATGCTCTATTTCAGTTGCTTTAGCTGGCTCGGGAGCTTTAGCGGTTTGTTGCGTTTCAATTTCAGGTTTCTGTCCTGAAACTCTAAGCACTTGACCGGGCTTGATGCCTTCCTGAAGGTTAAGGCTATTCCAGGTAACAAGATCCATTACCGAAACCTGATGTTGTTGTGCGATGGCATAAAGCGTTTCACCAGGTACTACGGTATGGTCTCCTTTCTGAACGGGTTCAGTTGGAGTGGTCAAATTCTGTACTGTCAAATCAACTTCATCTTGCACTTGAATAACCGGAGTGTTTTCAACTGGTGTTGTTTTCGCGTATTCTGATTTTTGTCCGTTTGTATTTGTGGCTATTACAGGTGCTTCCTCACTCTGTTCTGGATTTACAGCCCATGAAAAAGTTTGACTCTTATCAACCTGAACTATTTCTGTTGAGGCAACAACTTGGTCACCATCTTTTGGTTTAGTAGCAGACAACCACAACGTCATGTCAGGCTTAAGATCCGAATCTGAATCAATCTTATTATACTTCTTCAGCTTGCGTTGCTGTACACCATAGCGCTGACTAATCTGCCACAAGTTTTCACCGGAAGTAACTTTATGATACGCCTCTGATGCTCGGGCTCTTTTTTTACCTAACAAGTAATACTGGCCGGGGAAAATGCGATCGCTGATGGAGATATCATTCCACTTTAAAAATTCGGAAAGGTCGGCTTGACCTCGTTCTGATAATCGCGCAGCATTATCACCTTCTTTTGCTTTGATGGCTGAAATACCATTGATACGAATTCGATCTTCTGATGCTACACTTGTCGATACTAAAATGTTCCCTTTGCCAGGGTCTGCTTTCGCAGAGGGGATGGTGGCAGCAATAGTTGTAGGAATAGTAATGTTTTTTGCATCACCAATAACCGGAATGAGAACTGTATAGGCACGATCATCTGGAATAATACCTTTCTTTGCCCACCTGTTGTAGGATTGAAGATCAGCCTCTGCAACTGAAACTTCTTTTGCTAAATCAGTAAGCGCTTTTCTGATTTTGTTTTCATAGGTAATAACCTGAATTTGCCCCGGGCCTTTTACCGACTCTTCAAAGGCAATTTTATGCGCCAGAAATTTCTTTACATACCAATAGGTTCTGCTGGTTATCTCCATGTGCTTGGCACCACTCTCACTATCCTTTACTGATTTCAACACTGCTCCTGCTCCCATCTGATACGCTTGCAAGGCATAGACCCAGTTATTGAAATAGAAATTATTTTTCTTGATGTATTTTGCAGCGCCACGCGATGCCGATGAAATGTTCATACGCTCATCAATCTCCTTATCGACACGCATACCCATTTCCATGGCCGTAAAATCTTTGAATTGCCAATACCCTACAGCATTCGAAACGGAAACGGCATCCGATATAAGCGCACTCTCCTGAAGCACCAGAAATTTAAAATCATCCGGCACACGCTCTTCTTCAAAAATCTTTTCGATGATGGGGAAGTATGTTTTGGCGCGCTCTACTTTAATGTTAAAGTGTTTGGGTGATTGCGTGAGGGCATCGACATCCTTTTGAATTTCTTTTCGGGCATCATCACGAATGGTAAGCGTTATGCCGGCAAAATGCATTTTGTGCGGAACCTGTGGTGGTTGCGCTGCCGCCATCAACGTGGTAGCAAAAAATAGCGCGAAGAGTAATCTCATAAAATATTCGTTCTACAAAGATAGCTTTCTTATCATCATAATCCCATCCCGAATGGGAAGCAATACATTCTCAACGCGCGCATCAGCCTGAATCTTGTTGTTAAACTCAAGTATTGCTCTTGTGTCTTTATCTGGCTTCGAATCCAAGACCTTTCCGCTCCACAAGACATTGTCGGCAAGGATAATTCCACCGGACTTTACTTTCTCGATTACGAGGTCGTAGTATCTACTGTATTGCTCTTTATCAGCATCAATGAAGACAAGATCAAACTCGTCCTTTAGCATTGGAATGATGGTAGCCGCGTTACCAATTATGTATTCAATTTTATCGCTAAGACTTGCAGCTGAGAAATATCCCCTCACCCGTGATTCCAATTCTTCATTAATATCAATCGTGATCAGTTTTCCGTCTGCATGAAGTCCTTCTGCCAAACAAAGAGCAGAGTAACCTGTATAGGTACCAATCTCCAAAACTCGTTTTGGCTTGATCATATTGCTGATCATCGACAACACTCTACCTTGAAGATGACCCGACAACATGCGTGGCATCATTACCTTAGCATGTGTATCCCGATTGATTTGCTTCAACAAATCAATTTCATCGGAGCTGTGTTGAGCAGCGTATTGATCAATGTCTTTATTTATTATTTCCACTTATGTAAGTTCAATGTTTCGAGTTTAAATTTTGTCCACAGACCAATGTCGACAGTCAACTGTGGTCTGTGGATATTTTATACTTCTAAATTCTAACTCCTAAATTCTATATTCTCCTTAAGAAGCCACGGGCTCCATAACCAAATAACTCAACATTTTCTCATCGAACATTTCCTGCGCCACCTTCTGCACTGTTTTGGCACTAACAGCATCAATCTTCTCATATACCTCTTGCAGTAAAGGCACACGATCAAGATCAATAACAGCACGGCCCATCATGATCATGAGTCCTAAATTATTTTCTTCCGACATGGCGAGCTGTCCCTTGATCTGTTCTTTGGCTGACAGAAATTCTTTTTCATTGATTCGTCTATCACTCAACTTGTCTAATTCTTTGCGAACTAACGCAAGACATTTTTTTGTTTGCTTCGGTTCGGTGCCAAAATAAATCGCGAACATTCCGGTGTCAGCATACGACAAGTATTGTGCATCGATTGAATAAACCAAACCATGTTTTTCGCGTACGGCTAAATTTAGTTTTGAATTCATGCCTGGGCCACCCAACATATTGGTTAAAAGATAAAATGGAATACGATTAGGATGAAGCAATGGATATGCCTCGCGGCCGATGGCATAACGCGATTGTTTTACACCACGTTGCAATGTAAGCTCACGTTGTTTGTATGTATTGAATTTCTTTCGCTTCGCTGTCGATTTTTGTGAAGGTCTTTTCTCCAAATATTTCTTTGCCAGCTTTTCAACTTGTTCGAGAGTAATATTTCCAACACAGCTAAATACAATTTTTCTGTTGTCGGCATGGTTATGGAAAAATGACTGAAAATCTTTTTTCTTTAATGTCTTTACTGTTTCCTCACGACCAAGAATATTCATGCCCATGGGATGATTCTTGAAAATCAATGCTTCCA
>JANODK010000173.1:0-5361 GCA_031412655.1 Chryseolinea sp. | reverse complement strand
CATTCATTGGATACACAGTTGCCTGATTTTCAGCCTCGCCTTTATATGCCATTTGATGGTGTATAGCTATCGCACGGGCATCTTCTCAGTCGTTTCCTAAATCAGTATCTAAAATAATTTTTTCAGGTTTTGTTTTCTGAGCAAACGTCTGATATGAAAAGCCTATTAGTAGTAGAATGACAATAATGCGCATGGTGAAATTATTTAATCATGAAGATACACAGATGCGTGCAATCCTCAGCTTAATGTTTGATTGATGGTAGAAGTATTCTATTGAGACAGGCTAATCTCCTGAAAGGACATTCTAACGCTTAAGCCAAGCCGGAACATACCACTCACTTTTTTCTTCCTGGTATTGTTCAATCTGAAGTGTGTTGGGAACTTCCTGGCTTACGAACCATTGTGTTTTATAAAGCATCAACAACAAATACAGAATTGGAATTGCCGAAAAGAAGAAAAGCAGTTTGGAAGAGTTTTTCGGATTGCGCTTGCTCATAATCAAAAAGACATAAGCAGCAATCAGGAAAATAACAATGGCTGCCATAAAATAGAGCGGATTGATACTAGATAAATGCGTTTCAAATTGCTTTACCCCATCAACGCCTCCTTCAATAGTAATGGATGCATCTTTCTTACCTTCAAAAATAATTTGACCAACAAAACCATCATCTCTTTCCAGTGCCTTCAATTTGATGTCTAAAGAATTCTGAAGCGTATCTTGTGTTACTATTATACCGGACACTGGTCGCGCTACTTTTAATACTTTAAAGTCAAGGATCTCTGCCTTATCGCTCAATACAATTTTCAAGGGCGCATAGATATTTTCATCCTTGATGGTTTCCTCGCCCTGATTAAAAAAATAAAAATAAGCTGAGGTCACACTTGAATTAATGGTATCGCCATTTGCGCGCAATAATAATAACGGTGCACTGGCAGCACTTTCCTTATCGAGAATGGTCGTGCGTGTCGGATCAACATAGAACGTTGGTCTTCGTTCCCGAATGCCTACGTATAAAAAATAATATCCGAACACGAGGGTAATAACAATAGAAATAACAGAGCTGATGATGATGTCCTTCGATCGGTAGGAAAAATCCGGTGTACTTTTAGCAGGCATAGGATAGTAAAGATATTCCAATCTTACGATTTATAAAATGTACTTTCGGCTCTTCGACTGATAGCCCTGCGCTATATCGAGATGTTATTCAGGTTTTGTGATTATTGTTTTTATCAACCACTTTTCATCAACCTTTGGCCGGGTAGCTTGAATCAGAATCCATTTTGTTATCTGCATGTCGATAACTATGCAACATGGTCAAAAATCACAAAAAAAATAGAACACAAAGTGATAGCGAATACTGCTAAAACAATGTGTTCTACAAAAGACTATAACTATTTAGAAATATTGCTGCTAACAAATCCTTTAACCTAATGATTAAGCTGAAACTTAATTGGCAATGTCATTCGCACGGAAACATTTTTATTGTGTTGCTTACCGGCTATCCAACCCGGCATCATGGCAATTACACGAGCTGCTTCCCTGTCCAGATCGGAACTTACTCCTTTCACAATTCCTACATCCACCACCTTTCCAACTGCGTTTACTACGAAGCTTACATATACCGTGCCCTGTACATCATTGCGTTGCGCAACTGCCGGGTACCGCATTTTCTTTTGGATAAACTTATACATGGCCTCAAGTCCTCCGTCATATACTGGCATCACTTCGGCAACAATAAAAACAGAAGGCTCAACTATTACAGGAGGTTCAATGATACCTGCACCAACATTAGAAGTCGTTGCAGGTTCACCAACTTGTGCACCAGAAGTATTCTGAAGAGATGCTGCAACTTCAATATTAGTAGGTACTACAGTTTCCGTTATTTCTGTAGTTACTCTTGGTGGTAAATTCACATTCCTCACAGGTGCGACAGGAGCTTGAGGAGCTATTGGGTCAAGCTCGATTATTGGAGGTTGAGTAAAAATAGTTGGAAACTTATCCGCTATTAAACCGGTGTCTATTGCACCATCCTCTCCTCTCATAAATGAAGACAAAAACGGTATAAGTAGTACGAGCACACCAATTAAAACACTAAAAAATGCACCAGAGAGTACGTTATCCGAATATGATTTTCGGATTGCATACGCTCCATACTCTTGATTGCGATTCTCAAAAACCAAGTCATCCCAGTTCTTCGAGACTGAATTTTCTGTTTTCATAGTTCAAATGGTTTAGTTGTACTAAATACTGAACCTAGAATGTAGCAGATTGAAGAAGGTCACAGCAAAGTCTGAAATATTTTCAGGAACTTTGAAAGATTATGTATTGGAGGCATTTTTGTGTCACCTCACGGTTGTCATCAAAACAAAGTGTGTATTGTCAATTAAAGAGTTTTATTATGTTTGTGTCAATTGATAATGTTATGAGAAAACTGCTGTTGCCTTTATGTTTTGTTTTAATTTTTAGTCAAAGTGAAAGTCAAATTATTGGTAGGTTCTATTACAATAAATATTGGGAGTTAACCAAAAAAGATTCTTGCTACTATTTTAGAGTTTCTGTCTTTGACACAACCCACCTTAGCTTTGCGGGAGAAGTGCGCGATTTTACTGTAAAAGGTAAACTTGTAATGGTTGGTACCTATAAGGGTGGTATTAAGAATGGATTGTTTACACAGTACTATGATTCGGGCCAAATTGAATCAGAAGGTGAATTCCAAAATGATAAGCGCGTGGGTAACTGGAAATATTTCTATGAAAATGGAAATCTCATGCAGGAAGTTAACTTCATTGAAAATGATTTTTTTGTCAACTCTTTTTTCGATCAAAATGGCAAAAAGATTCTGGAAAACGGAACAGGTGATTGGCGATATTCATATGATGAATATCGATCGCCCAGAATTATTATTGAAGGTCATTTTGCCAACGGAAAAAAAGATGGCGACTGGATTTGTCACTTTGAATCAGGTGAGAAGATTTATGAAGAGAAATTCAAGGATGGAAAATTAAAACGAGGCGTACTCTATCGGGATCAAAATTCTCCAGAAAAAAAAGAAATCAATCAACAGTATCAGGATAATGATTTTTCAAACAAACTTCTGCCTCACTATAAATACAATATGATTGAGTCCTTTAAATATAGAAAGCCTCTTACTAAAAAGGATTATCCTTTTCTAAATTTTCTACCAAACTACCACGACCCAAAAGATACAACCGGCTCACAGAATTTAATTTATACTGTTGTTGAGGAACAAGCTCATCCGAAAGGAGGTCTTGAGAGTATGATGAAGATTATAACTGAAAACCTAAAATTTCCTGCCGTCCCTAGAAACATGGGAATTCAGGGTACAGTATTCCTTCAGTTCATTGTCGAAAAGGATGGTACTATTCAGAATATTGAGATTATCAAAGGAATCCATCCAGAATGTGACCAGGAAGCCATTCGGGTTCTTAAGCTTACATCACCGTGGGAACCTGGAATACAAAGTGGGAAACCAGTTCGGTGCCGTTTTGTATTGCCTATTAAGTTTAGATCGGCACGTTAATAGACTTAAACTATTGTTTCTTTTTTGATTTCACTTTCTCCTCACTTCTCTTAACCAGGAACTTTACCATCTTACTTATTAATGTAAGCGGAAGCGGCTCATCCATTGGGAAACGAGCTGTGGCTTTCGCTCCTTCATATTTTGAGAGTGCCTTTTCAAATTCAGCTACACCTCTTGGTGCCGGATAAAATCCAATGTGATTTTTGAATGCTGCGAAGCTTACCAAATTTCCATTCAATACATAGGTGGGTATGGCATACTTGATAGCCTCTTCTGCTTCTGGTGCAGCCTTTTTTATGGTGGCACGCATTTCCTTTAAATGTTTCTGAATATCTATTGGAAAACCAGAGATGTATTCATCGATATTTTCAGCGACATTACTTTTCATAATTATTGCCTTTTTGATTGTGATCATTGAATGAACTGATACAAATCTACTATCTCGTTTTAATATTAATGCTGTACATACGCGACATTGTGAGGGGTATAATGCGGCATCAAAGGTTGATCATTCCTCAATTGAGTAGTTGAAAGATTATCGGGAAATTTCACACCGAACCTGTTCTTTTTTTGAATTATCACTCTCTTCAAAGATGTTTTACTCTAATTAAACAGAGAAATAAATATTCCATACCCTACCTATTAACAATTCGTGCCCATACACGTGCATTCATGTTAGTACTTTAGCAATCGATTTCGAAAGCTTATAACATTATGCGAATTTTTGCCTTTACCTTCTTGTTCTACGCTCCACTTTTACTCTTCGGGCAAGTCACTATTACGGTCGACTTATCAAAAGAGTCTCATGTGATATCTCCCTATCTCTACGGAAGAAATAATTCTTTATCGGGGAATCCCGGAAGCGGTTTTACTCCAGAATGGAAGCGACTAAAAGATGCAAGAGTCAGGTTCTTTAGAGAAAGCGGTGGAAATAATTCCACAAAGTATAACTGGAGACGAAAAATTTCAAGTCATCCAGACTGGTACAACAACGTTTATGCAAATGACTGGAGCTTTGCTGCTCAGTCGTTGCAACAAAATATCCCGGATGCGCAAGGTATGTGGGCATTCCAATTAATAGGAAAGGCTGCTATGACGAGCGCTGCAAACTTCAATGACTGGGGCTACAACACTTCGCAATGGTGGGAAGGTGTCAATCAAAATCTTGCGGGTGGAGGACAACCTAAAACTTCAGGTGGAAGCGAGGCCTTGGTAGAAGGAAATCCCGATCTCTATCTCGAAAACTGGACTGCAGATTCTACTACATTAATCCTTGATCATTGGTTTAATAATTTATCTCTACACAAAGAGCAATTACAATATTGGAACATGGACAATGAACCAGAAATCTGGGAAGGCACTCATGATGATGTGATGCCCACACAAATTACAGCTGAACAATTTATGCAACGCTACTTTGAAGTAGCAAAAAAAGCGCGCGAACGATATCCTGAAATAAAACTAGTAGGTCCGGTAACGGCCAACGAATGGCAATGGTACAATTGGCCAACTACCATTAACTCCGGAGGCAAGAACTATCCGTGGCTTGAATATTTTATTAAACGCGTTGCTGAAGAACAAACAGCAAGTGGTGTTCGTCTCTTAGATGTTTTGGATATTCACTTTTATCCAGGAAGTACAACGGCATCACAGGTGGTTCAGTATCATCGCGTGTTCTTTGATAAGAACTATGTCTACCCGGAAGCAAATGGTGTAAAGAATGTTAATGGTTCGTGGGACAATACTCAAACAAAGGAATATATCTTTGAACGATGCAAGGCATGGCTCGATCAATACATAGGTACTGGACATGGTGTAA
>JANODK010000172.1:0-25571 GCA_031412655.1 Chryseolinea sp. | reverse complement strand
TTAGCATCACTCGTGTTTGAATAATCGGATAACACTACACCGAGATTCTTAATGACCAATCCCACACGTAAATCTTTTTTCGGATGAACGAATACTCCACCTATATCCAACATCATTGCGCTTGCGCGATAGCCCGCAAGATTCGAAAACGCCATCTTGAAATTTGCTCCTATTCTGAAATTTGAAATCTGATGACTCTTGCTTATCACCAATGCTGTCTCTCCTGATTTATAATCACCAATAGAAGCACCTGTTGCATCGTAGCCTTTCAGCGATCCATAGCTCAAGTGCTGAACTCCAAATGTTAATGTTCCTATTCTCTTAAAATCATGTGCGTATGAAAAGGTTGCTTGTCCCACATCGGCTACATAAAACTGATAACCAGCAGAAGCAAAACCTTTTAATGTATCACCCACTAATGCAGGATTTGAATAAAAGAAATTAAGATCGCGATCTGCGAGAGAAGCATTTACACCACCCAATGCAGCAAGTCGCGCATTGTTAGGAACATTCAAAAACTCAAATGATTTTTTACCACCGATTTGTGCGAGGGAGTGGAACGTAGAGAAAATTATAAAAAAGAAGAGTATCGTTCGCTTCACAAATTGTCTATCGTCCACGGTCGACTGTAGACTGTCGACTGTTGACCGTGGACAATATCCGTGAGAACAAAAAGCCCTAGCCATTAATTTTAGTATCAGCAAAAGAAAACACCATTGGCTTCGCCACTTTATCTTTCAACAATGCAGCTTTCATCACTTCATCCACCGTATCTACATAATGAAACTTAAGTCCTTTAATGTAGTGCTTTTCAATTTCATCTATGTCGCGCTTGTTTTTTGAGCTCATGATGATCTCTTTAATACCACTGCGTTTAGCTGCTAATATTTTTTCCTTAATCCCTCCTACCGGTAATACTTTTCCACGAAGTGTAATCTCACCCGTCATTGCCAGGTCAGCTTTTACTTTTCGTTGGGTGTACATAGAAGCAAGGGAAGTAAACATCGTTATACCAGCGGATGGTCCATCTTTCGGGACTGCTCCTGCAGGAACGTGAATATGCAAATCATATTGTTGAAA
This sequence comes from Chryseolinea sp., assembly GCA_031412655.1. Taxonomy (GTDB): domain Bacteria; phylum Bacteroidota; class Bacteroidia; order Cytophagales; family Cyclobacteriaceae; genus Chryseolinea. Next base: position 24,491 of record JANODK010000172.1, on the reverse strand, counting down.
AACACGATGATCAATTCCAATTGATTCTGCATTTGATTTTAAATACGACAATGCAGCCATTGCGGATTCTTTCATTACATCACCCAACTGACCTGAAATAGTCAATGTACCCTTACCTTTACTCAAGCTTGATTCAACAAAAAGAATTTCACCACCCACTTGAGTCCAGGCTAAGCCTGTAACCACACCGGCAATTTCATTTCCCTGATATAACTCTTCATCAAATATTTCTGCGCCTAATACTTTGCGCACTGTCTCTTCTGTCACGTTCTTATCAAACTCCTCTTCCATTGCGATGGATTTGGCAACGCTGCGCACGAGTGTCCCTATTTTGCGTTCGAGATTACGCACGCCTGATTCTCGTGTGTAACTATCAATCACTTTTGTAATGGCGTCTCTTGAGATTTTTACCTGTGAAGATTTTACACCGTGTTCTTTCAATTGCTTCGGCACTAAATGCTTTACAGCTATCTCCACTTTCTCTTCAAGTGTATAACCTGTAATCTCAATAATCTCCATACGATCGCGCAAAGCGGGATGTATACTATCGAGCGAATTGGCCGTAGCAACAAAAAGCACTTTCGATAAATCGTAATCTACTTCAAGGTAATTATCTCCGAAGGTATTGTTCTGTTCAGGATCAAGAACTTCTAACATTGCAGAAGATGGATCGCCACGGAAATCTGCTTTTATCTTATCGATCTCATCCAAAATAAAAACCGGATTAGACGATTGTGCTTTCTTAATATTCAATAGAATTTTTCCAGGCATCGCGCCTACATACGTCTTACGATGTCCGCGAATTTCTGCTTCGTCATGCACACCACCGAGTGACATGCGAATGTATTTCCGATTCAATGCTTTCGCGATTGATCTACCCAATGAAGTTTTACCTACACCTGGCGGACCATACAGACAAAGGATCGGACCTTTCATGTCTTTCTTCAACTTCAGCACAGCAAGGTATTCGAGTATGCGAGTCTTTACTTTTGTTAAACCAAAATGATCGTGATCCAGAATTTTCTTGGCGCGCTTTAAATCAAAATCATCCGCTGTGTATTCTTCCCAAGGTAAGTCGAGCATAAACTCGATGTAGTTCATAGCCACCGGATATTCAGCTGCCATTGGATTCATGCGCAGAACTTTATCAAGCTCTTTGTTGAAATGTGCGAGCACAGTTTTCGACCATTTTTTTCCTTCAGCACGCTTGCGGAATTTCTCTACTTCCTTATCCGGACCATCAAAGCCTAGTTCATCTTGCAATACTTTTATTTGCTGACGCAAAAAATAATCGCGCTGCTGTTGATCAATATCAGTATGTACCTTCTTTTGAATTTCATGTTTCATCTCCAGCATCTGGATATCTTTCAACATGTATTGCAAAAGCAAAGTGCTTCGATCAATAATATTCTGAGTTTCTAAAATCTTCTGTTTATCCCCAACATCCACATTCAAATTCGAAGAAAGAAAATGAACGAGGAATGACATGGACGAAATATTGTCCAAAGCCGTTTGGGCTTCCTGTGGAATCTCAGGATTTAAGCGAAGAATTTTTGTCGCAGCATCTTTTAAAGAGGACACCAATACCTTTGCCTCTTTGTTGTTCGCATTTAATATTGGCTCGGGTTGCAATTCAATTCTTGCTGTGAGGTACGGTTCTTCCTGCACAAATTCTTTTACCGTAAACCGGTTCTTCCCTTGAATGATGATGGTTGTATTTCCATCCGGCAACACTAACATCTTGATGATGCGCGCCACCGTTCCAGTCATGTACAAATCATCAGTAGTCGGCTCTTCAGCCTGCGAATTCTTTTGAGCGATTACACCGATAATGCGATTACCCTGATACGCTTTCTTCACCAGCTTAATCGACTTCTGTCTTCCTACAGTAATAGGTATTACCACACCTGGAAACAGCACGGTATTTTTGATGGGAAGTATTGAAAGTTCAGCCGGTAAGTCTTCCGGTTTTATATCAGAATCTTGTTCCGGATTGATCAATTGAATCAAGTCATCTGAATCTTCCTGAACGAGTTGTATGGGCAGCGATTTAAACATGTTTCTGGTTGTGTCAAACTGGCACGGAAAACGCACCAGGGATTAATGTGTTAACAGGCGTCCGTAAAAGACAATAGTAGTGCCAAGAGAGTTGTAAAAGAAGCAAAATTGTGTCAACTTTATCGGGTTCGCGTGATTTTTTACCAAACAAAGGTTCAGTGAAAACCTATTTTTTAGTCTTGGTTGCAGCCTTTTGGCTGTTTGTTCACGCTCCGCTTAAAGCCCAACGGCAAAAGAATAAGTTCAAAAAAGGCGGAGTGGTGCAGCTTAACGATAGCCTGACAAGCTACGGCCAATCTGACATTTTTAATTTTCCCAACATCAATACCACTAAGTATTATAAAGATGCTACTAAGCTCTCCAGAATAAAATCGCTTGAAGCGGTCGGAGCATATGAAGAACATTATACGATGTTAAAGGAATATGTCTCCAATTTCGGCATTGCAAATTTTTCTACTGATATCAAGTTGATTTGGGATCTGGCGAAAGTATCTGAAAAGGTAGGTCCACCTGGTGAAGCCGTGCTCCTCTACAAACTTTTGCTGAAACATTATGCTTTGCCAGCCGCAACAAAAAAAATACAGAGCGAATACGATACGCTCACGAAAAACGAAAAAGATCTCTACGTTCCGCTTCAACAATATTATGAGTTAGTGGCGTATCGAAAAGAGATTGACACACTACAACCTCCTCACGGTGTGTTGTTGAATATGGGTTCGGGAATTAATTCTGATAAAGCTGACTATGGTCCAACCATTGGCAATGTTGATTACTTGCTATTGTTTACTTCAAAACGAAATAGGCATGCCGACCCTATGAACAAAGCGTATAATGAAGATCTGTTTTATTCATTAAAAGCAGATGGCAACTGGCAATGGGCTGAAGAATTTAAAAACATCAACACACGATACAACGAAGGCTCCGCGTGCTTGAGCAAAGATGGTAAGTATTTATATTTTGCACGATGCAATTCACCTGACTCACAAGGTAATTGCGATATTTTTTCGGCTGTGAGAAAGGATGACAGCGTATGGACAGACATTAAAAATCTGGGGCCAAACATCAATTCCATTTCATGGGATTCGCAGCCATCATTATCGCATTCAGGTGATACCTTATTCTTTGCTTCTGATCGTATTGGTGGCTTTGGATATTCTGACATTTATTATTCCGTGAGAGACAAAGATGGAAAGTGGCAGAAGGCATTAAACTTAGGGCCTATTGTAAACACGAGAGGCTTTGAAGTAAGTCCGTTTTTCCATCACAAGTTTAACGTGCTTTATTTTAGTTCGAATGGACAGCCATTGAACTTTGGCGATTTCGATATTTATAAATCGTACAAGCTGGGAAGAGGCTGGGGAGAACCAAAAAATATCGGACCCCTTGTCAATAGCCCGGGAAGCGAAAATTATTTTACCATCGATTCGGAATCGGGACAATTGTATTATGCCAGTTCGTTGAAAGAAGATATTAATAATCTTGATCTCTTCTCCTTTCCTGTTCCCATGGAAGCTCATCCGGAAGCAATCGCCAAATTGAAAGGTTCATTGATTAATTCTGAAACTAAAAAACCGTTTAAAGGAATTGTTTCCATTATTGACCTGGACAAAGGTGTAGAAGTAGCTCCGAAATTTTTGCGCGAAGATGGATCCTTTGATTTCAATTTGATTAACAAGAGAAATTACCTTCTCATTATTCAAGGCGATGATTATTTCCGCATTGAGGAGTTGTTTTTTATGGATGGCGATATGGAGATGAATCGTGAGACCGAACCACTTGAAAGTAAAATTGCCTTTAAGTCGCTGGAGTTTGAAAATGGTAAAGCAGATATTTTACCTTCCATGCATGAAGATTTAGATAAACTCGCAAACTTCCTGATCGATCATCCCAAATTAAATCTGAATATTTCCGGACATACCGATTCACAAGGAAAGGAAGAAGCGAACCTTCGTCTCTCACAAGCACGTGCTGATGCCATTAAAGCATATCTGATTTATCAGTTTAAAGTAGAAGGAGATCGCATTAATGCCCATGGTTACGGAAGTGCGAAACCGATTGTTCGGGAAGAAACAGATGATCATCGAAAACTCAATAGAAGAGTGGAGTTTGAGATTACGAAATCGGAATAAATTAGTAGTACCTATTAATATTCGATAAATAAAAAAGGTCTGTAACATTTTTGTTACAGACCTTTTTTATTTGGCCAGGAGCCTATGATTTCATCTATCTATTAAGGAACAAAAATCTTAACGATATCATTTCCAAATGCAAACACCATCAAAACCAGAAGGAGAACCATTCCAACTTTCTGGGCATTTTCTAAAAACTTATCTGAAGGCTTTCTGCGTGAAATCATTTCGTAGGTAAGAAATACAACGTGTCCACCATCTAACGCAGGGATAGGTAATAAATTCATGAAGGCTAATACCATAGAAAGAAATCCGGTAATGCTCCAGAATCGATACCAATCCCAGGTACCTCCATACGCTCTTGCTATTCCAATAGGACTGGAGATTGATTTGCGTAACGATAACTCTCCTTTAAAAATTTTCTTAAACGCTTTTAGCTGAACAAAAACAACACCGAATGCACGTTTTGTTCCTACTTGCAAAGACTCCCCAAGTCCATAGTTAACAGAAGCAAATCTGCTCTTATCCCATGCCTTCTGTCTAAAGCCAATGATGCTGTCCTTTTTAAAATATTCCTTAAACGAAAGAATCTGACCACCTCTTTTAACTTGAAATGAAATGGAGTCTTTTTTTCTACCCGCTTTAACGACTTGTAAAACTTCATCCTGATACTTTACAGGCACTCCATTTATCTGAACAAACTCGTCATCTACTTTCAGCCCCACTCTTTCTGCAATACTCTTCTCACTTATTTCTCCAACAATTGCAAGAAAGCGTGGTGAAACAAAATTTGCTGAAGCTTCTTTACTATTGAAGATCTCAATCATATTGGTAGGAATCGGTATAACGATTTCCTTACCATCACGAAGAACAGTGTAATATGCATTGGTTGTTAACAAAGCATCAGGCTTCATTACGTGTTGAAAGTCTTCAAAACTCTCTCCGTTAACCTTAATGATTTGGTCACCAGTTTTTAAGCCAATTTTTTCTGCTTCCTCCATGGCATAAATACCACCATTGTTATTCACCTCCTTGGCAGGAATGTATTGGTCACCGACAATGAATGTCAGCAAAACAAAAATCAGAATACCCACAACAACATTTACGAATATTCCTCCCAGCATAACAATCATACGTTGCCAGGCTGGTTTAGAGCGAAACTCCCACGGTTGAGGATCTTGCTTCATTGCTTCAGTATCCATCGACTCGTCAATCATTCCCGAAATCTTCACATAGCCGCCCAGCGGAATTGCACTGATGGCATATTCTGTTCCGCCTTTTGTGAAAGACCATATTTTCGGAGGAAATCCAATAGAGAATTGCTCCACGCGCATACCAAAATATTTGGCCGCTAATAAATGTCCCATTTCGTGGACTGCAACTAAAAACGAGAGGCTCAGTAAAATCTGAGCGGTCATAATAAATCCTTCCATTATCCTATTAGTTCTAAAGCTATAATTCTAGTTTCCTTATCAGTATGAACATAGTCCTCATATGTAGGACTTTTTATAAAAGAGATTTTCTCCAGACATCGTTCCACTATCTCCGACATTTCCAGAAAACCCAATCTATCCTTCAAAAATTCGGCCACCGCCACTTCATTTGCGGCATTGAGCACACAGGGCATACTTCCACCTCGCTTTAGCGCCTCGAAAGCGAGCGTAAGATTACGAAAAGTTTCTGTATCTGGCTTTTCAAAAGTTAGCGCTGGGTAATTGACGAAATCAAAGCGGGGGAAGTCGGATTTAAAGCGTTCTGGATAGGACATAGCAAACTGAATGGGCAATTTCATATCCGGAAGTCCCATTTGAGCTTTTATAGAGCCATCTTCAAACTGAACCAAAGAATGCACGATTGACTGTGGATGAACCACCACATCAATTTGCTCAGTCGTTAAGCCGAACAACCATTTTGCTTCAATTACCTCAAGACCTTTGTTCATTAACGATGCTGAGTCGATCGTTACTTTTGCTCCCATTGTCCAGTTGGGATGCTTGAGCGCCTGGGCTTTTGTAACGGATTTTAATTCATCCTTTTTCTTTCCGCGAAAAGGACCACCCGATGCTGTGAGAATTATTTTTTCAATCTTGTTGTGAAACTCACCTACGAGACATTGAAATATTGCTGAGTGTTCTGAATCGACAGGATAAATGTTTACCCCTTTTTCTTTCGCCAGCTTTGTAACGAGTTCGCCTGCTACAACCAGTGTTTCCTTATTGGCTAATGCAATTGTCTTTCCTGATTCAATTGCTTTAAGCGTGGGTCTCAATCCTGAATACCCTACCAAAGCAGTAAGTACTAAATCAATAGTATCCATTTGCACCACAGATGCCAATGCATTTTCACCGGCATATACTTTTATATCTTCTGATGCGAGTTTATCTTTTACAAATTGATAATGCTCATCGTTTCCAATAACAACCGCATTGGGTTTGAATTTCTTTGCTTGCTCAACTAGAAGCGTTGCATTGTTTTGAGCAGTTAAAACCTCTACTTCAAACTTTTCTGAATGAGAGGCGATAACCTCTAATGCTTGTGTACCTATCGAGCCGGTGGAGCCGAGAATGGCGATGCGTTTCTTCTGAATCAAGTGGCTTAAGAATTTAGAATTGTTAACATGGCCTGTTTCAATTCAGGTAAATCAAACTGAATTACATTCCAGACTGTTTCAATATCGATTATAAAATATTCGTGGATCAATTTATTTCGCATGGCATTCACCTTCCTCCACGGAACTTCCGGGCTTTCATCCTTAAATTCTTTTTGCAAATTCCTGCTAGCCTCTCCTATTATTTCAAGATTTCTAATTACTGCATCTTGAACAAGAAAGTTTTTGTGAAAATTATTTTCATCTATTCCCTCCATGTATTGTTCAACACGATCAATAGCACCTAAAATATGGCGAACCAAAATTAATGGATCTTTCATTCAAAGATGGTTATGCAATCCTTCTCAACATAAGGACGAATAAGGGGATGAAGTGATTTTTCAGTGACAAGGTCAACTTTTATTCCCAACGCATCTGAAATATCTTGTTCTGCACCAATTAAGTCAAGCAAGCTTATTCGGTTCGAATAATCCAGGGAGATTAAAATATCAAGATCGCTGTTGATGGAATTTTCTCCTCTGGCATACGAACCAAATATAGAAACCTTAAGGGGTTTCAATACCTTTAAGGCTTCAAGAACAATTTCCTTTTGTTGACTGGTGATCATCCTACAAATTTAACCAATTCTTCAGCAATCTTTCTATCATTGGCAAGCCGGGGCACTTTGTTTTGTCCACCTAGCTTTCCTTGCGATTTCATGTATTCGATAAATGCATTTTTTCTTAAAGATGTAATTTTCAACGTTCGCAAAATGTTTCCCGTAATTAAATCATCATAGTAAACATTGCATTGGCGCATTTGGTCATCGAGTTCCAACGAAAAAGCCTGCATATCGTTCGGCAATTTTGAAAACTCTACTAACCACTCGTGATGCGGCATACCTTCGGATGGAGCAACGTTTGGTGCCACCGTAAATTCAGCCAGCTCAACTTCCGGAAATTTCTGCATGGTTAGCTTCATTGCTTTCTCGACTTCTTCACCAATTACATGTTCTCCAAAAGCCGATATAAAATGTTTGATTCTTCCTGTAACTACTAAACGATATGGGCTCTTTGAAACAAACTTCACCGTGTCTCCAATGGAATAACCCCACAAACCAGCGTTGCTATTGATGACGAGTGCATAATTTTTTCCAAGCTCCACTTCTTCAATGTTTAATCGCGTTGGATTTTCATTGAAGTATTCATCGGTTGGGATAAATTCGAAAAAAATTCCAGTATTCAACAGCAATAATAATCCCGGTTCAACTTGTGAATCCTGATAGGCGATAAAACCTTCGGATGCCGGATAGGTTTCGATTGAATCAATCTTTTTACCAATCGATTCAAAAAGCTTGGCGCGATAGGGTTCAAAGTTTACACCTCCATAAACGAACAGGGAGAAATTAGGAAATACATCTTTGATCTTTTTACCGGTGCGAGCTTGTATCCTATCAAAATACATTTGGGCCCACGGTGGAATGCCCGAGATCAAAGTCATATCGGATTGGATGGTCTCATCGATAATCTTGTCCAGTTTCTGTTCCCAATCATCAATGCAATTGGTTTCGTAGCTCGGCTTTTGATTCGTGCGCAAATAACCCGGCACATGGTGATTTACGATTCCCGAAAGGCGACCCGTTTTAATTCCAGCCTTTGTATCAAGCTCCGGACTGCCTGAAAGAAAAATTAAACCGCCATCCAAAAAAACTGCATTACCCGTTTCATGAACATAACTCAACAAAGCATTTCGCGCACTGTTGATGTGATTTGGAACGGACTCTGAAGTGATGGGAATGTATTTCGTACCCGATGTAGTACCCGATGTTTTTGCGAAGTACGCTGGCTTACCTTTCCATAAAATATTTTCTTCGCCATGAACTACGCGCTCCATATAAGGCCTTAGCGCTTCATAATCACGAATGGGAACTTGCTTTTTAAAATCTGCATAATTCCGAATAGAGGAAAAATTATGATCGCGGCCAAAAGCTGTATCCTTGGCTTCATCAATAAGATTTTTAAAAATTTCTTGCTGCGAACGAAAAGGTTCAAGCGACCATTTCTTCGTTTCGGAAGCAATGTAGGCCGCGAAAGGCTTCGCTAAAAAAGACCGGATTCCCATGGCCGAAAGATAAGCATTAGACGATTAGAAGATCGAAGGAGCTAAAAAAATCTGATCATCACGACATGTAATCAAGGTTACCGGTTGCCAGTTACCGGTATCTGGCAACCGGTAACTCTGCAACCAGTTTTAGTAAACTAATTTCAAATCTTGCCTCCGCTATTTTAATGACACCTTCCAAAATCAATCGTCTAAAACCATAAGTTTCTTATACCTTTAAATCGGAAAGAAATATTGAACCATGTGTGGCATCACCGGCATCTTCGCTTTTAATCTCGTAGGTAAATTCAATAAGATCAATGTTACCAATGCCACGATGGCGCTGGAAAAACGAGGACCTGATTTTCAGGATATCTACCTAGATGATTGGGTAGGGCTTGGACATCGAAGGCTCTCTATTATTGATACCAGTGAAGGCGGCAACCAACCCATGTGGGATGATAGCAAACGCTACTGCATTATTTTTAATGGCGAAATTTTCAATTTCCGGGAATTAAAAGCAGACCTGGAAAAGAAGGGAGTACCATTTCATTCTCACTCAGACACAGAAGTTCTTCTCAAACTTTATATCCACGAAAAAGAAAACTGCCTGAACAAACTCAATGGCTTTTTTGCCTTTTGCATTTACGATCGACAAGAGCAAAGTTTCTTCATTGCCCGCGATCGATATGGTATCAAACCATTACTCTATCTTTTTGATGAAGATAAATTCATTTTTTCTTCCGAGATGAAATCAATCATCCAGTATGGCATCGAAAGAAATATTGATTACACGAGCCTCTATACGTATTTCCAACTCAATTACATTCCGGCACCGCACACCATTTTCACATCGGTTAAAAAATTAATGCCCGGGCATTATCTGAAAATCGAAAAACAGAAGTTAAGAATAGAAAAATACTATTCGATACCGCATTCTTCAGAAGCTGAAAAGAACAATCCTCCATACGATAAGGCCAAGGAAAAATTAAAAGATTTATTAGAGGCTTCTGTAAAACGTAGACTCATTGCTGATGTGCCACTGGGTTCATTCTTAAGTGGTGGTGTTGACTCGTCTGTTATTACTGCATTAGCCAGCAAACACAAACCTGATCTTCATACTTTTTCTATTGGCTTTCGTGATGAGAAATTCTTTGACGAAACCGAATATGCCAAGCTGGTAGCGAATCACTTTAAAACAGAACATACCGTTTTCTCTCTCACCAATGATGATTTATACAAACATGTAAACTCTATTTTAGATTACATTGATGAACCGTTTGCGGATTCATCTGCCATCAACGTTTACATTCTAAGTAAAGAGACACGTAAACATGCAACGGTTGCCCTTTCGGGAGATGGAGCTGATGAGATGTTGGCAGGATATAATAAGCACGCTGCCTTTAATCGTATTATCAATAAAGGATGGAAGGAGAATTTGGTAGGGTCGCTTCATCCGCTTTGGAATGCGTTGCCACAATCACGAAGCAATCCATTGGCGAATAAAGCAAGACAGTTGTTACGCTTTAGTGAAGGGACGAAACTTTCATCAAAAGAAAGATATTGGAAATGGGCTGGTTTTGCTTCTGAAGATGAGTCCCTGAAATTATTTTCAGAGAAATCAAAGGAACAAGTATCTCAACAAGATTACCAAGACTTAAAATCTGAAATTCTAAAATCAATCCCAGAGAAAGAAGGTATCAATGATATTCTCCTAACCGACACTCAACTCGTTTTACCAAACGACATGCTCACGAAAGTTGATTTAATGAGTATGGCGAATGGATTAGAAGTGCGCGTTCCGTTTTTAGATGTAGAGGTAGTAAACTTTATTTTCAGTCTACCTTCAGAATATAAAATCACACCCGATCTACGAAAGCGAATTTTACAAGATGCATTCAAAGACATCTTACCTACTCAACTTTATAATAGACCGAAGAAAGGATTTGAAGTTCCGTTGTTGAAATGGTTCAGAAAGGAAATGAAGTCGTTGATTTTAGATGATTTGCTTTCAGAGAAATTTATTCAGGAGCAAGGTATTTTCAACTACGCTGAAATTTCAAAATTGAAGAATCAGCTTTTCTCTTCCAATCCAGGCGACATTCATGCGCGCATCTGGGCGTTGATTGTGTTTCAGTGGTGGTGGAGGAAATATTGTAAGAAGTAAATAGTTAATGGTTAATAGTAAGTCTTAACAATAATTGAATTCTTGAACGATCTTATTGCTATTACAAAATGGTGATGTGATACACATCGCGCTCGTTGCGACTAATGTTGGTAAAGAAGAATCCACCGGGTTGTGAAATCTCTTCAACAAAATCGAATTGCGTACACGATTTCGGTAAAGAAGAAAAGATAAGTAGAAAACGAAATGGACTTCCACCCGGGATCATCGTCCACAATGGAGCGATCGTAATATTTTCAGCATGTATCAATCCGGCTTTTGCTCCGGATGCGCGATCAATCAAAAAAGTAGTCTGCCAAATCCGAATAAGCATCTCATCTCCAGGATCGTCAACGTAGCAATGCACGTAGACATGTGAATCTTCCAACGTTTTCGGATCGATGGAAGTTAGCACATCTGTCTCTATCACAGGCTTTACAACAGGTAACTCCACGGTTTTCACAGTCCGGCCAAGCGTTGGATGCAGATTTGGGTATAACTCCATGTCGCAAAGTTCGATTCTAAAAACCATTCGGCCAAAGCCACGGGATTTTAAACAGATGTTTTTTATCTTGGTGCCAAAGAAAGACTATGAGTAAACTAATTATCAGCAGCTTCGATGAGTTTGCCAGCTATTCAGGCAAAGAACTTGGTGTTTCGGGATATACAAAGATTACACAGGAGCAAATCAACTTGTTTGCCGATGCTACTATAGACCATCAATGGATCCATACTGATCCGGTACGCGCTGCTGATAGTCCGTTTAAAAGTACGATTGCTCACGGATATTTGACGCTTTCCATTATTCCGCATTTATGGGAACAGATTGCTGAGTTTCACAATACAAAAATGATGATCAACTATGGTATTGAAAAGCTGAAGTTTAATCAGGCCGTTGTTGTGAATAGTGAAGTTAGACTAAGGGCAAAGTTACATTCTATTATTAACCTTCGGGGTGTAACTAAATTTGAAATAGAAGTTACGCTTGAGATTAAAGACAATCCGAAGCCTGCGTTTACAGGGTTGCTTGTTTTTCTATATCACTTTGTATAAGGTTTTATGCCACAAAGACGCTAAGACACAAAGGTTCACTAAGCTTTCTTGCACTCGACTAACCAATCCCAAGGGTAAGGTCCTTTCATCCAAGTTGGCGGTTCACTGAACTCGGAGTTCCAATCGTATTCTACTTTATCAAGTGCCGTAATTTTTAATCCGGCTTCTGTAAACAATACTTCAAGCTCGTTCGCTGAATAATGTTTTGTTGGAACTTTATCAATGTGAATGAGACCTTGAATGATATCTCGTTTACTTCCTCTGAAGTAATCAAGCTCATCCTGATCAATTTCAGAAGGTTTTGTTCCTTCACGCTTATACCAATCGATTAATCGCCACGAAGAAAACATAACCGATTCAAGTGAAGGCAAAACCAACACGGCCTTACCTTTCGGTTTTAATGCACGGCTGATATTTTGTAACATGAATTGATTCTTCTCAATCACCGGCAACATCACCACATTACAACAGAAAATAAAATCAACTGGTCCGAGTTTAAGATTTCGTTTGGAGAGATCTTTTTGTTGGAATTTAATATTAGTAAACGGTCTTGTCTTTGCCTGATTAATCAGTTCTTGAGAAATGTCAATGGCAATAATATCTTTAAACAAAGGTGCGATATAGGTAAATGATTTTCCATTGCCACATCCAAAATCAATTGCTGAATGCTTTTTGTTTGCGTGTTTCTTAAAATAGAATGGAAGCCTTTTTTTCTTATCACTTTTAAAAACATCAAATATTTCGTTGTTGTAATTATTTCCGATTTTATTCCAGTGAGATTCTTCGTTCATTTTTTTATTGGTTGTGTAAATGTAAGTGTTCAAATGCATTTCACGCAAAGGCGCAAAGGTTTAAATACAAAGAACGCAAAGTGATATACTGAGTGAAATATAAATTGTGTCAGATCCAAGATTTCTCTTCGCGGTCTTTGCGGAATTCCTTTGCAACTTTGCGTGACTGTATTTTTAAATCTTTTACTTAGAAATATACTCGAAGTCGCGGGCATAGTCAAACTGCAAATCTTCATCCAGTTTTGACAATGCAGCATTAATTTTCTTGAGTTGCTGATTATATAGATTAGTGATAACAGCACTGGATTGAAGACTAATCCCCGACTTCTTCATCTTCATGCAGAAATAAATCCGAAGCGTTACTTCTGATTCGTTGATGCCGGAATACCGGATTTGTTTATTCACAATGCGTAATATCTTTCTTAATACCTTCTTCATCAAGTAAACATTGCTTCTTGGCACGGTCGGGAATAACTCGTCCATTTCTGCTTTTACACTTTCTACATATGCGTTTTCATTTTGTGCTTCGAAAAGCAAATAGGTAAGCAATTCCTTGTTCTCCTTCTTAAACTTTGCCAATCGCAAACAAAAGTCCTGGACTTCTTTTTGATCCAAATCCTGAATGGCTTTCTTTATTTCATTTACGGAAGCAGCTTTCATTAATTTCCTAGCTATAATAATTAATGGCTACTTCTTGCTTCATCATACTCCTTCGTGAGAGTACGAATAATATCGCTCATCGGTTGAATGCTTTTCACATGTTCAATTGCGGGACCGGCACACCAAACCGTTTTATAGGTAGCACCGAAGGCAGCTTTCTCCACCGCTTTCATTCCACGTAGTGCGATTAACATCTTTGCATATTTCTTTAAAGTCTTGTTATTATTCAATATCCACTCTAAGAAATTGGCTTTTGTTCCTAGTTGTTGAACATAAGGTGTGTTGATAACAGTAAGCGGTGAGCCAGAAAGTTTATTGGTGCGCACAATATCTTTCGCCCCATAATCCACCATAGCTTGTTTATATTCTGGTGAAATATCAGCTTCATTGCAAGCAATAAATATTGTACCCACAGATGCACCGGCAGCGCCCCAATCCATTACTTGCTTCAAATCTTTTCCTTTAGCAATTCCTCCTGCAGAAATAATGGGGATGTTGCAATTCTCTTTTAGTAATGTAATCAGGTCTTTCGGTTCGATATTACCTGCGTGTCCTCCTGCTTGTGCATTCACTGCTATAACAGCATCAGCTCCAAGTTCTTCAACTTTCTTCGCGTATTCCAAATCAACCACATCACAAAAAACTTTTATTCCCAATGGTTTACATATTTCTATTACTTCCCTCGGGCTTCCAAGTGAAGTGATGATGTAATCTACTTTTAACTCAAGCAAGGTTTCAAGATGAGCTTTATACTTTGGATTAGACTTGTTCACAATCAAGTTGACGCCAAAAGGTTTTGATGAAAATGCTTTTATCTCGCTGATTGCTGCGCGCAACTCCTGATCGGTTCGATAATTCATCGCAGGGAATGCAGCGGTTACACCATTTGCCAATGCCGCCTTAATCATTTTTGTATTGGAAATCAAAAACATCGGAGCCACAATAATGGGGTAATCGATGCCGAGTAATTTATCGAGTGTCATAGGCGATAATAAAATGTTGAAAATTTTGTATTTTAGATAGGTACGAAGTTCGATTTACGAATTACAATTTCAAATACATTAATCTAAAATCGTAAATCACAAATCTAAAATGGTATCTACTCAATATGTTCTAATTCTTGAATAGCAATGCTGTCTCGCTTCTGCTGCCACAATTCCTTTTTCAACTTTCGTTTATATAGTTTCTCCAGAAAAGAATCTTCTCTTGTTTTTGCAGCTGTATCCGCTTGGATAAGTGAGTCGCGTTGAAGAAGTGTCTGTTGAGCCAATAGTCTTAAGTCATCGTTTAGCTCATACAGATCACACGCCAATCGTTGCTGAAGATCATTTGGCAACCGAGGAAATTCTTCTTTCGAAAGTTTCTTGAACGTATCATCTTCATTTACCTGCTTCATAAAATAGGCATACATCGGCAAGGCGGTTGTTGAACCTTGTCCGAGTTCAGTGCTTCTGAAATGGATGCGCGGATCATCCGCTCCAACCCAGGTTCCGACCACAAGCCCTGGCGTTACGGCCATAAACCATCCATCGGCATTGGCCTGAGTCGTTCCGGTTTTTCCTGCTACATCATTATACACACCATACTGCCACCGTAAGCGCGATGCTGTACCTTCATGCACAACCGTCTTCATCATTTGCACGACCAGTTTCGCTGATTCTTCCGAAATAACACGCTTTGGTTTTTGTTCTGATTTAAAATTGGTTAATACATTATCATCCAAATCATAAATAGCACTTATAAAGTAAGGTTTCGTTGTTATTCCATAATTTGCAAAACAAGAATAGGCCGTTGTCATCTCCATAAGGGATATAGAAGTAGAACCCAATGCAACAGACGGAACATTTTTAAACTCACTTACAATACCCATGCTGCGAGCGAGATCAACCGTGTTCTTCACACCCGCTTCAATGATCAACTTAACGGCAACGGTATTCACTGAATAAGCAAGTGCACCAGGCATGGTATATTCCACTTCATAATCGTTTTGTGAATTTCGTGGTGTCCACTTTTCACCTTCATCATCAATGTATGTTTCGCGACCAGCGGAAATAAGTTCGCAGGGCTCAATACCTTTTTCAATTGCTTCTGCATAAACAATGGGTTTAAAGATTGAACCCACTTGACGTTTTGTGCTGGTCTTTACGTGATCAAACTGAAAAAAATCGTGTTCAATGCCGCCTACCCATGCACGTACTCTTCCAGTGCTCGGCTCCATCGCCAAGAAACCTGCGCTTAAATATTTTAATGTATGCTTAATTGAATCAAGCGGACTCATGTTGGTATCAAGCTCGCCTTTCCAAGTAAACAGACGCATGGCAACTTTCTTATTGAAAACTTCCATGATCTGATCTTCTGTTAGACCTTGCTCTTTTAATTTTTCATAACGAGGCGAGTGCCGGACAGCATCCTGAACCACTTCATCCTTTCCTTTCCATGGATCTTCCTTTCCCCAGTGATCGAAGAATGATTTTTGTACGATTGTCATTTGTTCGGCTACTGCTTTCTCAGCATAGGTCTGAAGTTTTGAATCAATCGTGGTATAAATTTTTAATCCATCTGTATAAATGTTGTATGGATCTCCATTGGGTTTAAAATTGGTCTTGCACCATTCAATCAATTCTGCTTTTACATATTCGCGAAAGTAAGGTGCCAATCCCTGATGGTATGAAACACTGTTATACTGAAGATCAATGGGGAGCAACTTTATAGAATCAGAAACTTCTTTCGTTAAAAACTTATACTTCGCCATCTGCGACAGCACAACATTTCTTCTTGTTCTGGCGCGTTCCGGATACAAACGAGGATTATAAGATGTTGTAGCCTTCAACATTCCAACTAAAATGGCAGCCTGGTTTGCGTTGAGTTCTTTTGCAGTAGCGGAATAAAAACGTTTTGCTGCAGCTTCAATACCAAAGGTTAGATCAGCGAATGGAATTGTGTTCAAATACATCGTGATTAAATCCTCTTTCGAGTAAATGTCTTCCAATCGAAAAGCGGTAATTACTTCCCGTGCTTTATTCATCGGCATCGAAAAAATCCAATAACGTTTTCGCGGATATAAATTTTTAGCGAGTTGTTGCGTAATCGTACTTCCACCTCCGGAAGATTCATCCTGCATGAAAATGGATTTGATGAGCACACGTCCTAAACTTTCATAATCAACACCATCATGATCATAGAATCGAATATCCTCCGTTGCAATCAACGCGTTGATCACGACAGGTGAAATCTCATTGTATTTAATTTCAGTCCGGTCTTGTATGTAGTATCGACCAAGTAATACACTATCAGCACTATACACTTCAGAGGCTACCTGATTCTGGATGTTGCGTAACTCACGTTTGCTCGGTATTTCAATCCAGACAACAATTAACAGAAGCAATAGCGGACCCAAAACAATCGATACAATAATTGACCACTTCTTTGCTTTTGGATGCGTTCTATAATACTCGCGAACGCGCTGGTAGTATGATTTTATTACACCTAAAACAGGCTGGGCTTTCTGATAGGCAACCAGGAGTAAGTCGCGGATTTGCCCTATTAATCTCTTCATGAATAGCTCGTCTGTGAATATGAAATATAATTAGTCCGCTAGTATTGAGCAACGCCAACGTAAGAATTGCTCATTATAACGGAATTATACAAAGGATTTTCCGTAAAATATAAACCAAGAATCTCTCAAATCCGTACATTTGACCTACGTGAAGGTAATCCACTCTATATTATCTGTTTTACTGGCCTTGCTGGTGCTCGTTTCATCAACGAGTTTCAGCGTGAACATGCACGTATGCGGTGGTCATGTATCAAGCGTTGCCCTCGTTCAAAAAGCAGCTCCTTGTGCTATGGAGCGAATGCTTGCTTGTCATGGTGACATGCATCAAGAAAAAAAATCGAACGGCTGCTGTGAAGACAAAAGCGTAACCTTTGAAGGAAAAGATTTTAACTCAAAGGTTGAGCATCTTTCTTTGGAACTTCAGAGTGCATCCTGGATTGCTGAACTTCCTTTCCTTGTTTCAATTGCACCTTCAACTTCTATTCAAGCTCATTCAAGCTTTACACTTTACAAGCCTCCGCTGCTTTCTCAGGATATTTCCGTGCTTGTTCATTCTTTCCAAATCTGATTTCACTTCTTCTCTGATTTCATCTGCTTGTGTAGCACGATGAGAATTCCGTATTGATATCACTCAATACAGATCTTGGTCATGTTATCCATACATGGGCCAAGTCAACTACTCAGTCTAAAGACTAAATACTCACGACTCAATACTAGTTTAGTATGATTCAAAATTTAATTTCTTTCTCCCTGCGGAACCAAGTGTTGGTCTTGCTTATAGCTGCTGGATTATTTGGTTGGGGAATTTATTCGGTAAAGACCAATAAGATTGATGCTATTCCCGATCTATCGGAAAATCAGGTTATTGTTTTTACGGAATGGATGGGGCGCAGTCCGCAGATCATTGAAGATCAGGTTACCTATCCGTTAGTAACAAACCTTCAGGGACTGCCAAAAGTAAAATATGTGCGAGGTGCGTCTATGTTTGGAATGAGCTTCGTGTATGTCATCTTCAACGATGATGTAGATGTCTACTGGGCGCGTGAACGTGTGCTCGAAAGATTAAACTACGCTTCTAAATTATTACCGGAAGGCATTGCTCCAACACTTGGACCTGATGGCACAGGCGTTGGACATATTTTATGGTACACACTGAATGCACCCGAGATGAGTTTAGGTGAACAACGTGCCATTCAAGATTGGTATGTGAAGTTTGGATTACAAACTGTACCCGGTGTGAGTGAAGTAGCTTCCTTTGGGGGTTTCGAAAAACAATACCAGGTAACAGTTGATCCTACCAAGCTTACCTACTTCAATCTTTCTATTCCTGAAGTAATTCGATCCATTCGCAGCAACAACAATGAAGCCGGTGGACGAAAGTTTGAGATGAGCGACATTGGATACATCATTAAAACTACAGGCTATCTCAAATCCATTGAAGACATTGAGAAGATTCCGGTAAAGACAGTCAACACTATACCCATTCAAATAAAAGATATTGCCACGGTACAGATGACAGGTGAAAGTCGTTTGGGAATTTTTGATAAGGATGGTGAGGGCGAGGTAGTAGGTGGCATCATCGTAATGCGTTATGGTGAAAATGCTGATGAGGTAATTCATAAGGTGAAAGCCAAAATGGAAGAAGTGGCGAAGGGTTTACCAAAGGGAATGACGTTTAACATCATGTACGACCGAAGTGGTTTGATTGAAGAATCTGTTTCGTCCATTAAAGAAACGTTGATTGAAGAAATTTTAGTTGTTTCGCTGGTAGTCATTCTATTCCTATTTCATTGGCGCAGTGCGATCACCATTATCATTCAATTACCGATTACCATTGCCTGCAGTTTTATTCTATTGAATGCATTCAACATCACCTCTAACATCATGTCGTTAACCGGAATTGCGCTAGCTATTGGTGTGATTGTCGATAATGGAATTATCATGACAGAGAATGCGTATAAAAATTTGGCTCATCGTTTTAGTGAGTTGAATAAACCTCACCCTAAATCCCTCTCCGGAAGAGAGGGACTTGCTCCCTTCTCCTCCGGAGAAGGGCCGGGGATGAGGTTCATTCCAAACGATGAACGTCTTTCCATCATTGAGAAATCAAGCAAGCAAGTTTCGCGTGGTGTGTTTTATTCTACCATCATCATCATCACATCCTTTCTTCCTGTCTTTATGTTGAGTGGACAAGAAGGAAAATTGTTTCATCCCCTTGCCTTCACCAAAACATTTATTCTTGTGGTGGATGCTTTTCTTGTTCTTACCCTTGCTCCTGTATTGATTTCTATTTTCATGCGTGGAAAGTTTCGGGATGAAAAACAAAACCCCATCACGCGCACATTAGAAAAAATTTACGAGCCCATCATCCGCACGTGTATGAAGTGGCGTAAAACAACGATTGGTATCAACATCATTGCATTGCTCGTGAGCATACCTCTCCTATTAAGTTTAGGAAGCGAGTTCATGCCACCGTTGGATGAACAGTCTATTTTATTTATGCCCGTTACGCTTCCTGACATTTCAAACTCAGAGGCAAAACGAATTCTTCAAGTTCAAGATAAAATTATCAAGTCAGTACCTGAAGTTGATAAGGTGTTAGGGAAAGCAGGTCGTGCGAGTACAGCAACTGATAATGCGCCCATCAGCATGATTGAAACCATCATCATGTTAAAACCAAAATCAGAATGGAGAGAAGGTATTACTAAAAAAGATATCATCAATGAACTTGACGCTAAACTACAGATACCCGGAGTTGTAAACGGGTGGACACAACCTATCATCAATCGAATCAACATGCTTGCCACTGGGATACGAACAGATGTGGGTGTGAAAGTACACGGGCAAAATTTGGATACGATCTATGCCGTGTCTCAAAGAGTGAAAGCATTGTTGAAAAATATTGACGGTGTTAAAGATTTATATGTAGAGCCGATCACCGGAGGAAAATATTTAGTAATCGATATTAATCGAGATCAGATTGGGCGATACGGTTTGAGCATTGACGATATCAACATGATGGTAGAGACTACTATTGGAGGAACACCATTGGCTACTACAATTGAAGGTCGTCAACGTTTTTCAATTAACGTACGCTTACCGCAAGACTATCGCAACAGCATTGATCGTATCAAACGAATTCCAATTAAAACCCCTGAGTTTGGAACGATACCTCTTTCATCAGTTGCTGAGATCAAGTATGAAAATGGGCCACCAATGATTTCCTCTGATAATGCTTTGCTTCGCGGAGCCGTATTGTTCAACGTTCGCGATCGTGATTTAGGAAGCACCGTAACAGAGGCCATCGAAAAAGTAAACAGTGAGTTAACGAATCTGCCAAACGGATACTTCATTGAATGGAGTGGACAATATGAAAATTTGATTAGAGGTAAACAGACCTTGTTGATTATTGTACCGATTGTACTGCTCATTATTTTCCTTGCACTTTATCTCGCATTCAAATCCATTCGAGAAGCCTTTCTCAGTTTGATTACTATACCCTTTGCATTGATTGGTGGTGCTTACCTGATTTATTTCTACGGTGTTAATCTTTCCGTTGCTGTTGCTGTAGGCTTCATCGCATTGTTTGGTATTGCTGTAGAGACTGGGGTGGTGATGGTGATCTATCTCAATGATGCGATGCAACAACTGGTAAAACTAAAAGGTAATTCACGTGAGACTATCACAAAAGAAGATTTGCGTGAATATGTAATCAATGGAGCAGCCAAACGCCTTCGTCCGAAATTAATGACGGTGTGCGTTTCCCTGTTTGGTTTGATACCTGTGCTCTGGTCAACGGGAGTAGGCAGCGATGTGATGCAGCCTATTGTACTACCCATGATTGGTGGTGTGCTTACATCATCAACCCATATTTTATTAGTAACACCTCTAATTTTCTTAATGGCAAAAGAATATGAATTACGAAAATTTGGAAAAATTGAAATACATGAAAGCAATCATTAGACAAAACACTTTCGGTGTTGATCGTTGGTCGTTGATCGTTGGTCGTAAGGCATTGGACGATAGACGTAGGACTTTAGACATGAGACGTGAGTTGGGTTACAGCAAGTGCATTGTGCCTACTGTAAGTTGCCTATTGCTTATTCTATTTTTAATTCTCATAAACACAACAAGTCACGCACAGGTCCTTCGATTGGATAGCGTACTGTCGGTAATTAAAGAACGCAATCCGATGCTTCAGGATTTTCGTCAACGTGCAAATGCAATGACTGCATATTCCGCAGGAGCAACAAGTTGGATGGCTCCAGAAGTAGGTGGCGGACTTTGGATGATGCCCTACAAAAAGGTAGAAGACGCTCGCGATAAAGGACAGATCATGCTTTCTGTTCAGCAGAAATTTACAAGCTCTGCAAAATTAAAAGCAAGCAAAGGATACATGGAATCCAAAGCTGCGATTGAACTGGAAGGAGAATCTGCTACCTATAATGAATTGCGTGCTCAAGCCAAGACAGCATACTATCAATGGATGGTATTGGAGAAAAAGAAAAATATTCTAAAAGAGAATGAAGACATCATTAATCTGATGATCAAAATTGCGAAACTTCGATACCCTTACAATCAAAGTAAGCTTGGCAATATTTATAAAGCTGAAGGGAGATTGTATGAAGTCCAAAACATGATGTTGATGAACGAAAATGAAATTCATAACAAAATGACGTTGCTCGATCAATTAATGAATATTCATCCAGCAACTCATTATGAATTGGATACGCTTCAATCCTCTCCATCTTTTGCACCTGAATCAATCGACTCTTCTCTTTTTATTTCCAGCAGAAGCGACATCAGAAGAATCGATAAACAAATTCAATCCATGAAGTTGAACCAGGCGTTGGAACGCAGTCAATCAAAACCTGATTTCAATCTCAGCTTCAATCACATGATACCGAGAGGTTCGGGGATGCCGAGTCAGTTTATGTTGTTGGGTATGGTGTCAATACCTATTGCACCGTGGTCATCGAAAATGTATAAGTCGAATGTAAAAGGTATGGAGTATGAAATAGAAGCGATGAAAAGTGAACGCGCCTCGATCCTGATTGAACTTCAAGGGATGACCATCGCTATGGTCAATGAAATACAAACCCTTGGTAAACAAATTGAAAATTACGACAAGCGCATCTTACCTGCTCTCCAAAAAAATTACGAAACTACGATGCTCGCCTACGAAGAAAATAAAGAAGAGCTACCAGCTGTGATCGATGCATGGGAAACCCTGAACATGACACAGAATCAATATTTGGATACACTTCAGAAATACTACGAAATGATTGTGACCTATGAGAAGCAAATTGAAAAATAAAATAATGGTTACTCACACTTTACAGCTAACAATCACCAGTAGATTCTCTTTCGTCTATTGTCTACTGTCTATTGTCTCGCTACTTGCATTAAGTGCATGCTCAAATAAAAATGACCATGCTCATGCACAGGAATATATTTGTCCTATGCACCCAACGGTTCTTCAGGATAAGCCAGGTCAATGTCCGGTTTGTGGGATGGATCTTGTATTGAAAGGAAAGGTAGGTGACGAAGTGAAGATAACACCAGAGCTCAACTATCTTTTAAAGCCAACGAATGTTTCCGTAGTCGGATCGATTAAAGTAATAACACCCATCATAAAATCAGCCTCAATCAAAACTGAAACAAGTGGCGTAATTACCTATGACACCAGAAGAATCACTGCTGTTCCCATCCGCTTCGGTGGTCGGATTGAAAAGCTAATGATCAAATACAATTTTCAACCGATACAAAAAGGCGATAGGATTTTAGAAATCTATAGTCCGGAGTTGTTAACCGCGCAGCGCGACCTCCTTTACTTGCAAAAATCAGATGCAGAGAATGTTCAACTCATTGAGTCCGCTAAAGAAAAATTAAAACTCATGGGTGTTACGGATCAACAGATCGCACAAATCACTTCATCCAAAAAAGAAATATATTCTCTCCCGGTTTATAGCTCAGTGAGTGGATACATCATGGAAGAAAGTGCATTTCGCGCTTCTGCGCAATCGACAACTTCATCCTCTCCCGCTTCCTCTGATATGAATGGAGAATCAACAATGCAAACTCCATCATCCGACAAACCGATACAAACCGAAATACAAATACGTGAAGGTATGTATGTAACGAGCGGTCAAACCATTTTCAATGTTGTAAACACAGAACAAGTATGGGTTGAATTCGAGATTCTTCAGGGGGATGCAAAAGAAATTAAATTGAACGATCCCATTTCCCTTTCCTTTGATTCATCACAAAAGGAAATTCAGTCAACGATAAGTTTCATTCAGCCTTTCTATCAAGAGGGAGAAAGTTTTGTGCAGGTGAGAGTGTATTTATCTAATCCTCAACGCACCTATCAGATTGGTCAACTTGTGAAAGGTCAATTAAAAACAGAATCAGCTAAATCATTGTGGATTCCGATTCGAGCGAGCATGGATTTAGGAATGCAAAAAATTGTTTTTACAAAACGAAATGGAACTTACCGACCGCAATCAATTACCAGCGGGCAAACTTCTGGTGATTGGATGGAAGTTATTTCAGGTATTGTAGAGCAAGATAGTATTGCTTATGATGCTCAATTCCTGATGGACAGTGAGAGTTTTATAAAAGTTAAAAACTAGGTTTAAGTTAATCGTGAAGAATATAATGATTATGAAAAACAGTATATTAATTTTTAGCTTGTTAAGTTACTTACTTATTAGTTCGTGCAATAAGAAAGACGAGCATGCACATCATGAAGCAGCCAAGGAACAATACACGTGTCCCATGCATCCACAAATTATTCAAGATAAGCCGGGCACTTGTCCGATTTGCGGAATGGATTTGGTGAAGGTCAGCACAGTGGTAAATAAAGCGATCATGCTAACTGATACACAAAAGAAACTGGCAAACATCACCACGACATTGGTGCGCATGCAGGACATTGGCAACAATACGATCATCACTGGGAAATTAATGGCTGATGAAACACAAACGGAAGTGATCAGCAGTCGTGTTCAGGGAAGAATTGAAACGCTTTATGTAAAAGAAGTTGGACAGCAAGTCAAACAAGGACAAGCTTTGTATCAACTTTATAGTGAACAATTGCTGACGCTACAACAAGAATATACATTAGCACTGAGACAAGCAGAAGCAATCAAAGAAGAGCGTTATCAATCGTTTGTCACTTCAGCAGAAAAAAAATTACTATTGTTTGGGATGACAAATAGTCAAGTCGAAAATCTTGCAAAGAAAAAGGTGGTTGATTCACGCATCACATTTTTTGCACCTGTATCGGGTGCTGTAAAAAGTATGGAAGTGAATGAAGGCCAATACATCTCAGAAGGAGCCTTACTTTATCGCATTGAAAAACTTGACAAGCTATGGATGGAAGCCGAAC